>CAYVDZ010000013.1:0-4172 GCA_964450575.1 uncultured Opitutus sp. | reverse complement strand
GGAGCCGCCGTGATTCCTGTGTCCTCCGCCGATCGAGGAGCCGGCCGGATGGCTGGATTCTCCATTGATGGGGCTCGACTCTCATCGAGCATGGCACGATTTTGCCCACTCGTGGAAATTGGGATGCTCGCGACCGGCGCCGGCTGCATCTGGTCGAGAAAATCACCGTAACCGGCATTCCGAATATAGGCCTCCTCGTCCTCGATACTGCGTGGCGCCGGCGCGGCCTGCCCCTGGCTTTGGCCCGCAAACGCCTGCATCATCTCCTTGCGAGAGCCGTACTGACCGCGTGCCCCGCCTGGACCGAACGACATAAACCCGCCGTCAGGGCCCTGCGCATAGCCGCTTCCGTCCGGTACGCCAGCCTCCGGCTCGTAATCGACGGACATACCCGCCGCCTTCTCTGCGTCCGTCGGCTGCATCCGCCCGCGAACGCCACCCGGATTATCCATTGCCGAACCGCCCCGCGAAATCTGAAACCCGGACATGTTGCCCGCGTTCACCCGGTCCATGCTCTTTCGAAAAGCAGCCATCGAATCCGCAAACTGGTTGCTGCCGCCCGGGACGTAGTCGCTCCCGTAATTCTTGCCGTAAGCCGTGCCGTCATCCTTGACGCCCGATCCCTTGCGCATCCGCGGATTCGCCGGCTGCTGCGCCGTGGGCCCGCCGCGCTGACCGCCGCCAGCTAACGCCTTCTCCCGCCCGACTAAATACTGCATGGCCTCGTTGGTCTCGCGCATCCCCGCCTCCTCTGGAGATTCGTTCGGGGTTGCCGTTGCCTTCATCGATCCCCCTTCTTTTAACACCTGGCGCTCCACATGCTGACGATTCGCCCACCTGCTTCGCTCCTGGGTCGTCAGCCTCTCCCCCAGAAACATCTTCATCATAATCATCTGAATTTGCTGGTCGGGCGCGTCGAGGACAGGAGAGCTCATGCATCCAAGGTCCGCCGCTCCCCCACTCCGCCGCGAGAGGTTGCATTATCAGCCGACTCCAACCTTCCGCCGGAACCCGGAAGGGCTCATGTAGGTCGGGTCCCGCGCCAGCCGCATCAGGTCCACACCGCGCACCTTCGCAATCCGGTACTCCGTCGCCGCCCCGATGTTAAACAACGCGATCGCCGCCGCCAACACACTGTCGTCGTGCTTCCCAGGCATCGCCTCGCTCTTCCCGCTGTCCGTGACGACGAACGTCCGGAACTGCTCCAGCACCTCCGTAAAATAGATATCCAACCTCTCCGTCCGCACCAACGGCACCAACGCCTCGATTATCCATTTCCGCGTCAATATGTCCGTCTGCCACCCAAACGCCTCCAACTCCTCCTCCTCCGTCTTTTTCTTCGCCTGCGTGTGCGGCTTCCTCCTAAACACCGGCACCCCGTACCGCACGAGCAGCTTCACGACATGAAGCCCGCCCATCCCGTTCACCTCCGGCACCGCCAGGCACTTCCCGTAATAGAAACTCAACGACGCAACAATTTCCGCCAAGACATCCGTGTCCACCTGGCTCCTGTGCCACGCCACCAACATCGGATTTCTCTGCGTCTGCGTGCCCGGATCGATATAGCCCTGCCGCCACACCTGCACGTCGTGCCAGTCTGGATTTGATGTGTGCCCGCCCAACTGCTGGTCCTTCCCCGTGCACGTGTCGACCGACACCAAATAACGGCAACCGATGATCGGCTCCTCCATCCGATGCACCGACCCGCCACCCGGATCCGGTATCCACATCGCCGATTTATCCCCCTGGATGACCAAATTCCCCGTCTGCCGCGCATCGTTACTCCCCGCCGCCGCAATCATGTTCTTGATCGCAGCAGTATCGAACCGTGGCCGGCTAGAAAGCATAAAACATGTCTGCGCGTCACTGGGCATCTCAACGGCAAACTTCGCCGCATCCCCCCGGTAGTCCGTGTTGATGATGTGCCGCCTCCACTTCAACTGCTCCAGCGTGACATTGTAAATCTCCCGCTCCTTCAGCTCGTCCTGCTTCAAGCTCTTCTCGAATATCCTCCGTTCCTCCCCACTCACAAACGCCATCTGCGAGTCCTCAAATTCGAACCACGCCGCGAAAATCTTAAACCACCCGTTGTCCGTCTGGTTCCACGTATCGTAAAACCAACCCGAGCACCCGTTCGCCGTCGACGTCGCAAACCCCAGCGACATTGGCCCCTCCTTGTAGAAACTCCCCAAATACGAAGTCGTCGGATCCTTCGATACCGTCGTCTGGAAAAACCCCACCTCGTCCATGTGCGCCACCTGCACCGTTCCTCCCCGCCCAGCATTCGTACTCCCCGCCGTCTCCTTGTACCACTTCGACCCGTTCGGCAGCGTGATCTCGTCCGCCAGGTTCAAATCCGCATCGATCGCCCCCTGATTCCACGGATACGGGTCGTTCTCGTAATACCTCCGGAACATTTCAAACACCTTGTCCGACGTCGCCGCAATATCCCCCATCAGCGACCCCGACAACCCAGGATGCGTCCGCATGTGATGATAAATCACCGCCTCCGCGATCGTTGACGCCCCCTTCTGCCGAGGCTTCAAGATCATTATCAAACACGGCTTCTTCTCCAACTGGCACTGCCGGTAATACTCCAGCACCCGCACCTGCAGCGTGTTCGGCCTCATCTTCTTTTCGATCGACCCATCCTTCTTCCGAATCTGCGCACAATTCCTCAGCCAGAACTCACAGTCCAACGTCGCCGCTCGTAATATGGGGTCCATCGCCCCTCATCCACGGCAACAGGCATCCTACTGGGAAGAGGTTGCATTGGGGCCCTGAAGCGACTTCGGAACCCCGTCGTCCTTCAGCGTCTTCTTGAAGCCCACCTGCGCCGCCGTGTGAAAGCATACAATCCCTTCCGGCTTCATAAACCCGCGGGCCGCATAACTCCCGTTCTCCTCCAGGACCGCAAGCACCCGGTCGCACTCCCGGGTATCAAACACCCCGCGGTTCAACAATGCAGTCACCCGCGCCTCAGCACTTTACTCACACTTCTCACACTGCTCGTACGACTTGAACTCCCACCTACCCGCCTCCGACCTGTATGTGATCTTCGCATGACCACGGATTGTCGGTATCTCCGTCTCCATAATCGCCCCATCCTCTCTCTCCGACCTCCCCATGTCCGCGTACCGAATCTTAACCATCCGCTTCGATCCAAACCCTCCCGCTAGATATTCTTCCTCCGCGTCCGGTTGCCTCGCGTCTATCCCGGGAATCTCCCCAGCATTGATCTCGCTCCCACTTAATACGCTAAAGCCAAACACCGCCCCCTCTCCTGTCTCAATCGCATCCGCCAATCGCCGATACTTGGCCACCGCCGTTTCCCGCGTCTCATTGTGTATTTCAAACGCCACGGCGTATCGCTCAATATCCCAATTCCCTTTAATTAACTGCACCCCAAACGATACATACGACCTCCCTCCCCGTATCGTTAAACCTCTTTCAATAAAATCCACCTTGTCCCCTCCTCGAAGCTTCCCCTTCCGAAAATTAAACGCTTTAGCCATTGGCCCCACACACGCCGCTACCACCACCATTAAAAATGTCGTTCGTTTCATAGGTTTTTTGTTGGGATTTTTTACTCAGATTTTTTGGCAGATTTTTGGAATTTTAATCAGGATGAACGGGGGGGAGGGATGTTTGTATTCTCGACAGCCACTCCGCCCGCTACGGGAACGCGAAAAAAGGGGCGTGGGGGGGGTATGCAGGGCGTGGATACGGCTGGAAAATGATGAAGTCAGAACGGGATGTCATCATCGTCATCGACCTTGGGTGATGGCGTCGCACGTGCAGGCCGAGGTGACGGCGTCGCCCCTTCCGCTGGTCGATACGCACCCGGATCCGCTTTCGGTGCCTGCAACTTCACCGATCCGCTGATAAATGGGCGTCCGTCCGACTTCCTGCTCTTCGTCCAGCCGGCCAACTCGTAGGTCTTGCCGTCGAGGGTGAATGACCCGCGGTAGTCGGGCCGAGCTGGGTTGTTGCCCTTGTCGTTCTCGGACAGGATGAAAGTTTTCTCGGGATCGAAGCTCATTTTAGACAAGATTTAGACAAAGAAGACGGTTCTCCCCTATGAGAACCACGCGATTAGGACTCACGAGGTTGATGGTGGAGATTCGGGAAGTGGCTTACTGACCACGATTTCCATCGGTTTGGCCTTTTCG
>CAYVDZ010000012.1:0-21347 GCA_964450575.1 uncultured Opitutus sp. | reverse complement strand
CCGCTCCCCTTTTCCTCCGAAAAAATGCCCTCTCTCCGCAAAGACCTTCGTTCGCAACTTGAGAGAAATGTGCTGAAGGCTCGCGCCCTGGCCGAGCGGGGCGCTCGTGAGGCGCTGATGACGCTCGGCGTCGATCAGGCCAAGGCCTTCGGTCACCTCAAGCCCGAGCAAAAGACGCTACGCAACCAGCTCCGCGCCCGCGCGCGCCAAGCGGGAGACGAACTTGAAACTTCAGGCCAGCAGTCGATCGAGCACTTGATCAGCATTGTCGGGTATGAACACTGGCACCGGATGCTCTTCGCCCGCTTCCTCGCCGAGAACGGTCAGCTCCTCGAATCTGAGCACCAGGTGTCGGTGTCGCTCGCTGACGTGGAGGAGCTCGCGCGCGATGCCGGGGTGGACAACTGGGAACTCGCAGGTCGCTTCGCGCAGCGGATGCTGCCGGAGGTGTTTCGCGCGGATGATCCGGTGCTCGCGCTCCCGCTCGCCCGCGAAACCCGCACGCAGTTGGAGAAGCTCGTGGCGGATCTGCCCCGCGAGGTGTTCCTCGCCGACGACTCCCTGGGATGGACCTACCAATTCTGGCAGGCGAAACGGAAAGATGAGGTCAACAAGTCCGGCGTGAAGATCGGCGCCGACGAAATCTCCCCGGTCACCCAGCTCTTCACGGAGGACTACATGGTGGAGTTCCTCCTCCACAACACCCTCGGCGCGTGGTGGGCCGGCAAGTTGGGGCCAATTGTCGCCGTCAGTGAAGAAGCTGCCCGGGCCAAGGCGGCCCTCCGTTCACACGACGGGCTGGAGGTCGAGTGGACTTACCTTCGCTTTGTGCAGGACGGGAAGACCAAGAGCTGGACGCCTGCCGCCGGCACCTTCGCGGGCTGGCCGAAGCACGCGCGGGAAATCCGGTTCCTCGATCCCTGCATGGGCTCTGGGCATTTCGCGGTGTTCGCGCTGCCGCTGCTCGCGCGGCTCCGGATGGAGGAGGAAAACCTCGGTGCCGCCGCAGCGGTCCACGCCACCCTCCGCGACAATATATACGGACTGGAACTCGACGAGCGCTGCACGCAGATTGCTGCCTTCAACCTCGCACTCACCGCGTGGAAGCTCGCGGGCCATCAAGTTCTGCCGGCGCTGCATCTCGCCTGTTCGGGACTGGCCCCGAATGCCACGGAAAAGGAGTGGGTCGCGCTCGCGGGGAATAATGAAAAACTTCAACGCGGCATGGAGCGTCTCTACCGGCTATTCAAGAATGCCCCGGTCCTCGGCAGCCTCATCAACCCGCGCGCCGGCGAGGACGACTTGCTGGTGGCCGCGTTCCATGAACTCCAGCCGCTGCTGGAAAGGGCACTGGCGCAGGAAGCCAAAAGTGCCAAGCGCGACGACTTGTCCGCCGAAGCCTTGGCGAAGGCGGAAATGGCCGTGACTGCGCGCGGCCTGGCCAAGGCGGCGGAAATTCTTGCCGATCAATTCACGCTCGTCGCCACCAACGTGCCTTACCTCGGACGAAAAAAACAGGATAAAGTGTTGATGGAATACTGTGAGCGAGTGCATCCAGAGGCGAAAGCGGACCTTGCTACGTGCTTCGTTGAATGCTGTCTCAATTTTTGCGCAGCTCGCTGTACGACCGCTCTTGTGACACCGCAGAATTGGCTTTTTTTGGGAAATTACATTGGAATGCGAGTGGAGATCATTCGCTCTAAACACATCAACGGCGTTGTCCGTCTCGGGCCAAAAGGATTCCAAACCCCGATGTATGATTTCAATATAAGTTTGGCTATATTGACTAATTCCAATACCTCACGCACGGAAACATTTTTCGGCGTTGATGTAGCCCAACAAAATAGCCCGCAGGAAAAGGCTTCGCATTTGATCTCAGAAGAGTGCGTGGCGCTAGTGCAACACGACCAGCTAGAAAATCCTGATACGCGAATTAGTTTAGAACCCGTCAATCGCACCACTCTATTGCGGAAATATGCAAACGGCTGGCAAGGAATCGCGTCCAGCGATTTTTCGCGATTTGGTAAATGCTTTTGGGAGCTTCCGACTCTTGCCGCGGGCTGGAGGCTTCAACAAAGCACAGTGGGCGAGACCCAGTTGTATGGTGGTCGCGAGCACGTGTTGTTTTGGGAGGACGGACATGGTGCGATGACGGAGGTTTGCCAAGAAGGCGCAACGTTCCGCGGCATGTCGGCGTGGGGAAATGTCGGCGTCGTTATTTCACAGATGGGTGCGCTTCCGGCGACACTATACAGTGGAGAGATTTTTGATAATAACTCCTCCGTTATTACGCCGGAGCGTCCAACTGACACGCTTGCAATATGGTGTTATTGTGAATCGGGAGACTTTGGCCGAGAGGTTCGGAAGATTGACCAAGCGCTGAAGGTCACGAACTCTTCGTTAAGCAAAGTTCCGTTTGATCTCGCGCACTGGCAGAAAGTTGCGGCGGAGAAGTATCCGCAAGGATTGCCCAAGCCTGTTTCAAGCGATCCGACCCAGTGGTTGTTTAACGGCCACCCCGTCGGTGCGACTCCCGCAGACGCGGGATTGCAGGTGGCTGTGGCCCGGTTGCTCGGCTACCAGTGGCCGCGCCAGACCGGTTCGAGTTTTCCCGATTGCTCGGCGCTCAAAGCCGACGGGCTAGAAAAACACGCCGACAATGATGGTATCGTGTGCCTTTGTCCCGTGCGCGGAGAACGGGCCGGCGCCGAGCGTCTCCGCACGCTTCTCTCGGCCGCGCTCGGTAGCTACGACGAGCACACCCTGATCGAGGCGACTTACAGCAAGGCAAAGTCGCTCGAGAATTGGCTGCTCGACGACTTCTTCGCCCAGCATTGCGCGCTTTTCCATCACCGCCCCTTCATCTGGCATATCTGGGACGGTCTGTCCGACGGCTTCCACGCCCTCGTCAATTACCACCAACTCGCCGCCTCCGGTGGCGCCGGCCGCAAGCTCCTCGAGACGCTCACCTACAGCTACCTCGGCGACTGGATCCGCCGGCAGCAGGACGGATTGAAGCGCAATGAAGCGGGCTCGGAAGATCGCCTGATCGCCGCCCAAGCCCTGCAAATTGAACTCGTAACCATTCTCGCCGGCGAGCCGCCCTACGACATTTTCGTCCGCTGGAAACCATTGCACCAACTGCCCATCGGCTGGGAGCCGGACGTCAACGATGGCGTGCGGATGAACATCCGCCCCTTCCTCCTCGCCAACGATGTGGGCCGCAAAGACGCCGGCATCCTCCGCGCGAAGCCCAACATCAAGTGGGACAAAGACCGCGGCACCGAACCCGAGCGCGCCAAGAAAGACTTCCCCTGGTTCTGGAGCTGGGACGAAGAAACCGACGACTTCCCCGGCGCTCGCGAGTTCAACGGCTCTCGCTGGAACTCCTGCCACTACACCCCTGCGGCCAAGCGTGCCGCCCGCCAAGCGGCGAATAGGAGCTGAACGATGCCTACAGTTGGCTGGATTCAAGAATCGGATACGCAGCGATGGGGCGATGCCTTTCCTTTCAAACGGGAACGGCCGGAACCGATTCGTTGCCAGCTGTGCGGCCAGTTTGTGTCCACCCAGCAATCGCTGATCAGCCACTTTGGAACCGCACATCCGCTAAAGCAGCCTATCCTGAAAATTGGGCGAGAAGCAGGGACGCAGTTCGTCGTTCGCGACCGGAGCGCGTTACTCGGCATCGTGTCAATCTTTGCCACCTCCTGTGCCGTGGAGGCGGCTGGTGGTCAAAAAAGTGAAATCCCGCCTGACACATTGGCGGCGCGATTTTCCAAGGTGCCGAACGCCACCTATCGACTGTGGCTTCGCAACGAGCGGGCCATTGACGGCCGGAGCGCGGAGATTGAAGCCGTGGTACGCGTCGCGATTCCTGACCCAACGCTGTTGGCGCAAGTCGATCTTAGCTTTCAAAAATTCTTGGCTGTTCCGGTCCCCACGACCGCATCAGTGGCGAAATTCCTCGCCGCCGTGCCGCCAGATGTTTCCGCACGCGAATACGCCGGGGCCCTGGCGGACTACGTTATCGGCATTCTAATCAAAGAGCAGGACGCTTCCGCAGGCACGGTTGTCGATTTGGCAGAATATAAGGGGAAGCTGAGCAGCGCCCGGGTGGTCTTGAATCAATTTCATACCCGGCTCGCCACTAGCGTCCTCGCCGCAATCGATTTCAATTTGAACAATTTTTGGTCCGACGCGGCAGTGCCAGTACCCGCACTGGAGGCTGGCCATCGCTTCTTCACACCCTTTTTCACGGTGGGCCACACGCCAAGCTCGCCGAAGGGTCTCGGCGACCGTTCCGCTATGGTTGCAGCGTGCCCGGTCGACCATGTGACGGCGGCAATTTTGGCTTATGTCGGTGATTTCCCCAAACGACCAACGGTCGGGATCGAAAGTGGGCAGGTCGATAATGGTCGGACCTATCCGATCACGGAATTTGACCGACCGAAAATCGCGATGCTGCTAGCTGCATCCGCGCTTCTCGCCGGCGACCATGGTTTGGCGCTTCCCCATCTGCGGGCGCTGGTGCACGACTACAGCTTTGGTCCGTGGGCTGCCAAGCAGCTTGAAACCTTCTCCAAGCATGAGTGAGTCTAAACTTCAGTCGGCCCAGCCCGGCACCAAACCCAAACGGGAACCAGTGCGTGCTCAGCCGCTTCTTCAGTTCCTACGCGACAACACGATTGCGGTTAAGTCCTACACTTCCGCGGCACTACGAATGCCGCTGCCCGGTGTCGGTTCCATTGACGGTGACGCAGCCATCCAGCTTGTCGCCCAAAGCGCAGATGCATTACAGCGCCTGGAACTCATTTTGGCCGAGCTCTCGGACAACAAATCCGAGGTCGCGAAACAGGTCATTTTTGTCGCGAAAGGCTACTTGGAAAAACTTGTTCCGCCGGCGGAAAGAGCTTGGGGGGACGTACCCAAGGGACTCGATAGCGTGTGGCAGCTCGTCCGAGCAATTCCGGCCCGCGAAAAGGAGGAGGCGCACTTACAGCAGTCAGCGGTACGCCTCACGCTCTGGGTGGCACGACTGGAGGGTTGGGTTACCGACCAGGAGTTCGTCAAACTCGCAGCCCGCGTATTTCTGCCGAGTGGATCGGATGCTGGAGCCGTTGCGAATTCTCAGCTAAGCTCGCTGGTCGCTTCTCAGCTGCATCGGACTTCCACTCGCGACCCGCTGTTGTTGGTCGGTTCGCTTTTTAACGCTGAGCTAAAAGACCTGAGTGAAGCGGTGCATGCGCGTGAACGTTCTATCGGCGAGAATGAGCATGAGATCCAGCAGCTCCGGAAGGCGCTGGCGGGATCGGAGGACGAAGCCTCTAAACTGCGCGCGGAATTGGCGCAACGGGATTCCACGATCGAAGCGTTGAACCAGGACATCGGCGACCACCGTGCGGTCAAACGTCAAACCGAGAAGCAACTGCGCGCCAAGGTGGCTGGCCTGCTGAACGACCAGATTCAGCCGCTGGTGAGGGATATTTACGACTCGGCGTCAATGGAGCCAGTCCGGGTCCATGTCATTTTAGACCGCACCGACAGCTTAACCAACATCATCCAAAAGGAGGCCACATGGCTCAAATCCTCGGACTAGACTTCGGCACCACCAACTCCGTCGCCGCGTTAATCCAGCGAAATCCGGATAACAAGGGTCACCACGCGCACGTCCTTTCTGATTCGCAGGGAAGGCCGCATCCTTCCGTCGTCTGGTACCAAGGGGCAAACGTGGTCGTTGGCCGCAAGGCGAAGGACCAGATGAGCCAGCTGGGGCTTGGGGTCTTCGGCGACGTGGTCAGATCGCCCAAGATGTACCTCGGATCGAAAACGGGAATCCATGTCGGCGGCGTGAATCGTCCGGCCGCAGAGGTCGTCGCCGAGGTGCTTCGCTTTGTGCGCAATGACGGGGTGCAGTCGGGAGGTGAGGAATTTAGTTTTGATCGTGCGGTTATGACGGTCCCTGTCGCGATGGGAGGAGAAGCGCGAGGTGAGTTGAGGAAGGCGGCGCTGTCTGCCGGGATTCACGTCCACCAATTCGTGCATGAGCCATTGGCGGCCCTCTACGGTTACCTGCGCGCGCAGGAAAATTTTCACGAGCTCTGCACCACGTTGGAAGGTAAGCTCATGCTGGTATTCGACTGGGGCGGCGGCACCCTTGATCTTACGCTCTGTCGTGTCGTCCAAGGCACCATGGTCCAGATTCTAAATTTGGGCGATAATGAGGTGGGGGGCGACAAGTTCGATCTGGAGTTGGTGAAGCTAGCGAAGCGTAAACACGCTCAAGCGTTTCCTCAGGCCGATTGGAGCAAGATGCAGGCCTCGGCGGAGTCCCGCCTAATCAGCCAGTGCGAGGCTGCAAAAATCCGCCTCTCGGAACGTGATGAAGCACTGTTGTTGGTGAAGGACATGCTCGCGCAAGATGGCGCAGCCCGACATCTGGACATCAAGATCAGCAAAGCCGATTTGGTGGACGCGACTTCGCACCTGCTGAAGGAAGGCTTGGGCACGATTGAACGGCTACTCAGCGCCGTCGCAGTTCCGCGCACTGCGATCGAACTCTGTCTGGTGACGGGCGGCATGGCCGCTATGCCGGCAATTCGTGAGGGTCTCATCCAATACTTCGATGCTGCTCGGGTTCGCACGGTGGCCAATGCGGCGACCATCATTGCAGAGGGTGCCGCGTGGATCGCACACGACGGAGCACGAGTGACGCTCGCTAAGCCGATCGAAGTCCTCAATGCCGACGACGTCTACTTCCCGGTAATGCGCGCCGGCCAAGCTCTCCCACTGGAGGGCGATCAGATCAGCGAGAAAGTGTCGTTCTACTGCGTCGATCCGAGAGACCAGAAAGCGAAGTTCGTCTTGGCGCGCAACCGATGGCCTGGACGAGAAGGTCCAGCGGAAGTGCGGCTGCCGTATGGCAACTTCAGTGTGACGGTGGATCCAATGGGCGATCCGTTGATGGAGCGGTTGGAGTTGATTGTGACAATCGACCACAATTGCGTCGCTACGGCCAAAGCTCAGTCGTTGCTCATGCAGGACTCCGTCACGATGGAGATCTCCGACCTCGAGTTCGGCTTGAAGCTCCCGCGAGCGGACGAATTAGGAGACAGAGATGGCGGCGAGCAGTCGGATGTTGGTGGTTCAGGCAAGGTCACCAAGAGCCGAGGATCGGTACGGTTGCGCAGCAATGTAACGAACGGACCATACAACCGGCACCTTATCCCAGGAGAGCTGCTGGGCGAATGCGCGACGCGTCGGCAGCACGATGAGAAGATGTATTACGTCCCCTGCATGCAATGCGGCCGCAATGCTTACCACATCGAGCGTTTTGGCTGTGATCAGTGCGCGATGAAAGGGTTCGCGTTATCAAATTACCAAGCCGAGGCGCGTTGGGCTGAGCGCATGAAGCAATACAGGGAAAAACGGGAAGTGAGTTAATCCAAAAAATGTCCGTCACGATTCTCGAAATCTTAGTCCAGCGGCTCCGCGCGACAGCGGACGGCTACCACGCGGGGGCCGAGGAGGCGCCGGTAGCCATCCTTTGGACTGATCCTGATGGTGTGTGGACGCCGGTGGTCGTCCAGTTGCAAGGCCTGATGCCCGAGCTGCTGATGCTGGGCGACTACGCCCCGCAGGAACGCAAGGGGCCGGTGATCTGGCTGAAATGTGCCATCGCCGGCACGATCAAGGAAGTGGAGATTCCGAAGACCGTGGTGCCGGTGCTGTATCTGCCCGGCGTCGCGCGGCATCATTTGCGCGCCGCTGACCAATGCTCGCCGGAATTGCAGCCGCTGGTGGAGTTGCTCTACCGCGGCACGATTTGGACTCACCCGAACGGCCGTGACTGGACATTGGAAGCGTTCTTCCAGGCGGACGAGGGCTTGGGTCTCGACGTGGCCGGCGATGAGAAGACCCGCGATTCGCTCAGGGCGGCGATTACGATGCTGGCGAAAACGCCGGTCGATCAACTGCGCAACAAGGGGCGCTTGGAGTCCGCGGATTTCGACGACATTGTGGTTGGTGACACCCCGCGCGATCTACTGACCTGGCTCGGTTCGCCCGACACGGTGCGGAAAGAATGGGGCGAGGAGCGCTGGCATGCCTTTCGATCGCGCTGTCGCGACAAATACGAATTTGATCCGGAAAAGGAGCCACCGCTCTATGCCGCGGAGCGGCTGGGTCGGAGGGAAGCCGACGCGTGGCGGCAGCTCTGGGGACGGTTCTGTGAGGCCCCGGGCCTCTACAGTGGAGTGCGCGTCGCTTTGGATCAGGCGCAGCCGTCCGACATTCTCGCGCTGGACCCGGAGTCATGGCCGGCGGAAAACGAAAAGCAGGAGAATGAACTGCGAACCGCGTTGTCCTCTCTTGAGCAAAAGGCACCTCACACCGCCAGGCACGAGCTCAACCACTTGGAGAAAGAGCACGCTCCCCGCCGGTCGTGGGTGTGGGCCAAGCTCGACGAGGCCCCGCTCTCCCGAAGCATGGCGGCACTACATCAGTTGGCTGAGGCCACCCGGACGGTGCCCACCTGTGCGACCGCGGACGAGCTGGTCACCTGGTATGTTGAACAGGGATGGAAGGCGGACGCGGCGGCGCTGGCGGCCTTGCGGTCACTTCACCGCGCCAAAGACGTACCGGCCCTGCATGCGGCCATCCGCTCAGTCTATGCCCCGTGGCTGGAGGAGCTCACGCGTAAATACCAAGCGTTGGTGGCCGCGCACGGTTACATCTTCCCGGCGGGCGAGACCGCAGCTGAAGGAGAATGCCTGCTGTTCGTGGACGGACTGCGCTTTGATGTCGGCCAGGAACTCGCCGAGCGGCTGGAAAAAGCCAACCTCTCCGCGATTCGATCGATGCGCCTCGCGGCGCTGCCTTCGGTGACACCCACCGCGAAGCCGGCAGTCGCGCCCATCGCCGCTCAATGCACAGGCGGAAAAATTCCGCCGGAATTTCGGCCCAACGGACCCGAAGGCACTGAGCTCAGCTCGCATCATTTTACCAAGCTGCTGGAGGCGGCCGGTTATCAGAAATTGAAGGGGGGCGAGCCTCTCAATCCAACTTCGGGGGCCGCGCGGGGCTGGATGGAGACCGGCCGTATCGATAGCCGGGGACATGATCTGGGCGCAGAACTTCCCGCTACATTGTCGGGGGAACTGGAGCGCGTCGTGGTCCTGGTGGAGTCGTTGCTCGGTGCCGGGTGGAAGTCCGTGAAGATTGTCACCGACCATGGCTGGCTGCTGATGCCAGGCGGCCTGGCAAAGTATGAGTTGCCCGGCTTCCTCGTGGATAGCCGCTGGTCACGCTGCGCGGCGATCAAGGGTGAGAGCACGCCTGATGTGCAAACGGTGCCGTGGCGCTGGAACCCCACTGAACACGTGGCGACCGCTCCGGGAGCCAAGGTTTTCAAGAAAGGCGAGGCGTATGCGCACGGCGGCGTAAGCCTGCAAGAATGCGTGACGCCAATCCTCCGCGTGACCGGCGAGGCTGCCGGCGGCGGCGTCATCCGGGTGGCAGCGGTGCGCTGGAAACGGATGCGCTGTGCCGTGGAGCTATCCCATGGTGAGGCCGGACTGTCGGCGCACGTGGAGCTGAAAGAAAAGCACAAGAAGGTTTCTCCCGTGAAAGAGGTCGAGGCCGACGGACTGGTTTCCCTGTTGGTGAGCGATGAAGACCTGATCGGCCAGCCGGCGACCATTGTCATCGCCGACGCTACCGGTCGCGCCATCGCGAAGGCGGACACCCAGATTGGCGGCTGAAATTTTTAACAAGATTCCCCATGGAACTCGACACCTTGGATCAGTTAGCGGCCAAACCCTTCGACGGCTTTCTTGTGCGAAAGGACTTGGTTCGCAAATACGCCCGGCACTATCCAGTGCCGACCTATGTGGTCGAGTTTCTCCTCGGCCGCTACTGTGCCTCCACGGATGAGGCGGAGATTCGCGAAGGGCTGACCATTGTGGAGCAGCAGCTCGAAAACCGCACCGTGCGGACGGGCCGCGAAGAACTCTTCAAGTCGAAGGCGCGCACGGACGGCACGGTGAAGGTGATCGACATCGTGAAGGCCCGGCTTGATGCGAAAAACGACTGTTACATCGCTGAACTCCCGAGCCTGGCTCTGCGCGACGTGCAGGTGGCCGACCGCTTCGTGAAAGAGCACGAGCGCATGCTGACCGACGGGTTTTACGCGGAGGTCACGCTCGGTTATGACGCTGTCATTGCCCAGGAGCGCAACGGGCGACCCTTCTTCATTGAGGGCCTGCGCCCGATCCAGCTCTCCAGCGCCAACGCCCTCGATACCTTAAAGCAAGGTCGTGCCGCGTTCACGACGGCCCAGTGGATCGATTTTCTGATTCGCTCCATCGGCTTGGAGCCGTCGGCCATGGACGCGCGCGCAAAGTTGGTCGTGTTGCTGCGCATGGTGCCGTTCGTGGAGACAAACTATAACATGGTGGAACTCGGGCCGCGCGGCACGGGCAAGAGCCATCTGTTCCAGCAGATTTCGCCGTATTCGCACCTCATCTCGGGGGGCAAAGCGACCGTCGCAAAGATGTTCGTGAACAACTCCAGTGGGCAGCGTGGCCTGGTATGCCTCTACGACGTGGTGTGCTTTGACGAAATTTCCGGGGTCTCCTTCGATCAGAAGGATGGCGTGAACATCATGAAGGGCTACATGGCCTCGGGTGAGTTCAGCCGGGGCAAAGAAAGTATCCGCGCCCAAGGCAGCATTGTCATGGTTGGCAACTTCGACGTGGACGTGGCGCAACAACAGCGCATCAGGCACCTGCTCAGCCCACTGCCTCCGGACATGCGCGACGACACTGCGTTTCACGATCGTATCCACGCCTTCGCGCCCGGCTGGGATTTCCCTAAGCTGAACCCCAATACGCATCTGACGAATCACTTCGGGCTGGTGAGCGATTTCCTGAGCGAGTGCTGGACCAAGTTGCGCGGTTCGAGTCGCGTCAACGTGATGCAAGGGCGCGTCCGTTTCGGTGGGGCTCTGAGCGGCCGAGACATCGAGGCTGTAAGTAAAACCTTGAGCGGGCTGACGAAGTTGATCTTCCCGGATCCCACTGCCGTCGTTTCTGATGAAGACCTTGAACGGATTGTCCGCATTGCCCTTGAAGCGCGCCGGCGCGTGAAGGAGCAGCAGCGGAAATGTCTCAAGAGCGAGTTTCGCAACACCCACTTCTCGTTCCACCTCGGCACCGACGATGTGGAGAAGTTTGTCTCCACGCCCGAGCTCCACAGCGACAATGCCATTGAGTCCGACCCGCTTCCTCCGGGTCAGGTTTGGTCAATTGGACCAGGGGCAGGCGAATCAGGAGCTGGTCTTTATCGCGTGGAAGCCACTTCCGGGCCCGGGAACGGCGTGCGCGTTCTGAATGCGCCGACTCCGCCTAATTTTCGGGAGAGCGTGAAGATCGGGGAGCAGAACCTCTACACGCGCGCCAAAGAAATCGTGGGCGAGCGCAAACCGCGCGACCACGAGTTCTCAATTCAAATGCGACCGATGGATAATGACCGGAGCGGCACCGGTCTGGGGCTGGCGACATTGGTTGCGCTAGCCGGAAGTCTCCTTGAGAAAAACACGAAGGGCGGCCTGATTGTCGTTGGTCAGCTCAACTTGGGTGGATCCATCGAGATGATTCCAAACCCAGTTGCGATGGCCGAGATCGCCGCCGAGAAGAAGGCGGCAGTTCTCTTGATGCCGGTTGCGACCCGCCGGCAGCTGATCGACTTGCCGGACGACATTTGGACGAAGCTGCGAATTGAGTTCTACTCGGATCCGGTCGATGCGGTCTTCAAGGCGCTGGTGGAGTAGCCGGCGTCCCGTTCCTTCGATTTGTCTTCCCTATGGCCGAAATGAAAACCCGCGATCGTCATCTAATTACATCCGGCACGACGCGGATTCGTTGCTTCGGGGTGGCGATGACGGCTTCGAACCAGATCACAGATTTATCGTGAAGATAAACTTCGGCCTCGAAGAGGCCGTCTCCACTGGCGTGCATGGGAACACGGACGCCGTCGACAATCACATAACACACGCGAGCGTTACTCCGCGCGTCAACTTTGTAGCGCTTCCGCCCGTCCGGTAACGTGCTTGGCGTGAGGCTTTCGATATGAGTGCACCCTGCTAGCAGTGCGGCCGCGAAAAGAAGTTTTAAGTTCACGTTTTTTTGTTTGTGCACTCAACTTCGTTCGCGCCGCGCAGCTGAGTTTTCGTCAAGCAACTACGCTAGCGCATCGTGCGCCACGCATCGCTGGGCTCGCGATTGCGCGCGGTCTGTCACTGCCGGAGTTGAGCCCCGTAGCGAGGCTCAACCGAGTTTCCTCTACGAGTCATAGCGCGGGTGGCTGACGCCCCGACTCAATATATCTGAAGCTCCATCGCGAGCGGTCCATTGGGTTATAATGGCCGGCGGGAGCTCAGGAAAATTCGGCAGACTATCGGCTTGAAAAAGTCGCTCCTCAGTGCCGTCAGTGTGGGTTTGGAAGAAGGGGACTAGATCTATCGAATGAAAAAGAAGGGCTTCGATTTCCGGACTGGAGAGGTTGCGCGGCGCGTAGAGAAAGTATCCACGGGCACCATCACCGTCAGAGAAAATGCCGTCAGCGACAGGCCCCGAGGGACCAAACTGCCGGAGCATGAGACGCAAGCGGCTGCGCTTCGGGTCGAGGCCAACTTCTCTTAGCGCGTGAAGAAGTTTTGTTGCTACCGGGCCCGCGTGAACTGTGGCGCGCGCCGTGGAGGAATGAAGCATTCCGATTTTTGAGCCACCTAGGAACTTGAGGAATAATGTTGATTTCACATCGCCTCGATCTTTCCGGCGCGAAGCGCGATCCTCGCCCTCCGGTGATGGTCTCCGCCATCACCGGACCTAACAATTATAGACATTATGGCTCACGCTGCATTTCGAGTGCCCACCCCCAATAATCTAGTATATAGCACATCG
This sequence comes from uncultured Opitutus sp., assembly GCA_964450575.1. GTDB lineage: Bacteria > Verrucomicrobiota > Verrucomicrobiia > Opitutales > Opitutaceae > ER46. The sequence goes on along the minus strand of CAYVDZ010000012.1, from coordinate 8,385 downwards.
CGAGCGTGTCGACGTAGCAGTAGTGCTCCAGCGCAGCGACACTTGCATCCTTCGCAGGACCGGCCGAGGCCAGCTGCTCGAGATACCCCTCCATCGCCATGATGCCGTCCGCAATGGCACCTTTTGACTTCAACGCTGCATACGGATCCGTGTCCGCGGGAAAGGCGGCGTAAGGCATTCGCCTTTTAGCCGGCGAATCCACCGACCAGAGCGCCGGAAGCACCGACTTAATCGACGTCCGGCCTTTCATCAGGGGATGGAAGTGGTATTTAAAGCAGAGGGCGTGGAGGTCGAGGATGCGATCGGATACTAGGAATCGTCGCAACCAAAGGAGATCGGCTTCATCACCGCCCTTGCCGATCAGCTCAGTCAGCAATTCTTTAAAAGACGATTCTTCGTATCCAGTCCAGACGCACACCGTGCCCGTGTCACCCAGAGTGGCTCTTAACGCCGTTAAAAAGCGCTGATTTGGATGGGACGGCTCCGTGTTCAACCAGGATGCGTGCCGGAACTCTCCTTGCGGTTCCTCGCGGATGTGGGTGGAAAACTGAAACAGGATCAACTCGTTGACTGTTCCGCCACGGTGTGCCGGCAGCCAGCTGCGAAATGTCTCTATATCAAGGCATATGAGCGGATAAGCGACCGAATCCAGAACTTCACGGAGTTCCGGCAGGAGGGTTTCCCTATTAGAGAGCGCACCATCCAGCTGCATTAACTGTCGCTCCGCATACTCACCCACGATGCGGTCTCTCGGCACATCGTGAAGCCCAACCTTTCCTTCACGAGCGAGTCGATCGGCAACGGGCTTTCCGTTTTCATCTTGAATGAAATACATGTACCCAAGGTCGTACATCGATGGGGTCACGGCAGCGAGCGGGCCCCAGCACCGGTCGAATCCGCTCTGAACGCCGGCCACCCTAAACTCGCACTTTTTGCAGCCGTAGCCAATCGACGGTTCCGTTGGTGCATTCAGAAACGCCTGTAATCGATCGCGTTTTCCAGCGATCGCCGGCGCCACGGACGCGCACTTGTCCCCAACGTGGATAAATCGAATCAGTGGCTCCGCGGCACACGCAGTGGCGTCGTCGCAACTCCATTTATCCGAGTCTCCATTGAACCCGGCGTGAAGTCCCTCGGCCTCCACGGGTACACCCGTGACCGGAACAACGAGGGACGGCACGATCGCAAACTTTGGGAACAATGCTTTGGCGATTTCGATGCGAAATGCGTACAACTCGAAGGTGCCACGCCACTCCCGGCGCAGCCAGCCCGAGGATCCGGTGAACTCCAGACCGAATCGGTGTCGCTCCAGGTCAACCGGCCTGGCGACGAATTGATATAGACGCAGCACGGGCCCGTCGGGTTTCAGCACATCGCACCGGCAGGTGGCATCATGAGTCGCGAGCGTCGCATCGAAGACCGTTTGACCCTGCGCGACCCTCTCGATGGTTTCGCGCACACGGGCATCGTGCGTACGAGCGGAGATCTCCACTGCATCTTTGAAGAGATGTCGGGCAGCAGACCTGAATTGCCCGGCTTCGGCCGCCATCCATGCGGCAAATGCGTCCTCGTTTTTCGGGAGCCCATCGCGCAGATGCAGAACTTTATGTGGGCAGCTGCCACCCATCTTGAACTCGGATTCGGTGATCATAGTTTATTTCCTTGCAAAGTATTTGATGATTTCACTTGCCCGCTTTTGCCTCTCCTTGGGGTCAAGCCCGGCGGTGATCGAAAGCGCATTGGCGGCCGTAAGGTCCGCCGCGAGGAGCTTAGTGAGTTCACGTAGGTTAAACTTCACATAGTTCTGACCGCTTGCCGAAGAGGTAAAGCCCTCCAGACTATCCAGCAGTCCGAGGTAAAGTGCCTTCAGGTTATCGTCGCCGAGATAACCGAAAAACAGGAGATAAGGCCACTGCGCCCGCCAGGAACGGAGAAAATGCCGAACGGCCGGAATCGTATACAGCTCCCCGTCTGCATCGAAGCCGGATGGATAGAATACCACCTGTCCAAATAATCGCCGGAGTTCCTCGGATGACATGGAGCCAATGTCGTATTGAGCCAGGAGCGACGATATATCCATTGATTCAATACGCGCGCGCCCGATGTCGCAGACAATGAACTCAGAAGATTGATCAATGTTCATTACGTACCTCCTGAAGAGATTTTGAAAACGCGATTGCGCAGGGCTTCACCTCGCCGGTGGCGTGAAAGTGCTGGTGGCTGCGGCGACACCATAGACGGCACTGGGTGATTTCAGCGACAAGCGCAGCGGTCGAATGTTGTTTAGCCCCACTTATTTTGAGCCACTTATTAGCGGCAACGCGGTGATGGAAATGTAGCTACTCGGGCGGAAGGTCCATTCGCCCGCAAAGCTCGCATCCTTTGAGGGCTTTGACTTCACCGATGACTTTTCGATTAATTGCGTAAAGGCGGGCTTTTCGGCGTCGTTCGCTAGCAAGTGCTGACTCAGAAGTTTTAAAGAACTTCATAGCTATTTTAAGTTTTGGGTATGGAGCTCGGTGACGTTTAAATTTGAGGAGAGCTCCGCGCTGAGGAACGGTGTTGTTTCAGCGGAAACCCCGACGTAATTCGCGAAGTGAAGCCCGCCAGCGATCCAGTTACCGGGAGTCGTTCTCTCCAATTCTAGCGTCCCTGTAAGAGCTACAGTTACGGCGTAAAATTCAGATTATCCCGTTGAACTGCGACGCTATAATATTTGCATCAACGGCGGGGCCAATTGCGAAAACGTCATCAGGAATCAGGGGGCGTGGCGCCATGCTCTGAGAGCCAATTGGCGACAAAAATTTTGCTAGCGTGTGACGGAGCGGAATTGCGAAAACCGCGCAAATCCTCTACAACCCAGTGGTGGCGATCGGACGACCGGCGAATTGCAAGGGTGGCCCGCTCCCGCACCGTTACGGTGTAGATATAATGCGTACCGTGGATAATTTCCGGGACTAAGGAAATGCTACAATTCTGCTGAGTATCCCCTTCAGTGGCTACACTGGCAAATGACGCCAAGGGAGTGATTCGACCGGGGACGCCAGGAAATGGTGGAGAAGGAAATGGCGTGCCATCGTAAAGCAACTCTCCTGCCCGCCTCCGAAACTCCGCCTCTACACCTGCGAGCATCACGGCGTTTAAATGAGCATACGGCCATCGCCCGCCGGGCCTTTCCTGTTCTCGGAATGCACCGACGGACTCCACGCACGTCTTTATCGGTTCTTCATCGTAATCGGAGTCACAACTCGCGCGGAAAAGATGCGCATTTACTCGATCCGGCGGCTGACCGAGAAGTGCTATAGTATCTCGACTGATCCGAGGAAGATGTCTCAGAATTCGCAGGTGAGGATGCTGCATCTGCACCGCGTCCGTGAATCGGCGAAGTGAAAATAGCTCACAATGACGCGCCGGAACCTTCATCAACATGCGAAGTGTCGATCGCTGCCGGGGCAACCCGAGAGTTGCAAGCGCGTCGAGCCAACTGCCGATCGCAACTTTTCTAAAAAACTCGCGTCGCGGGCCAAGTATAGGCGAGTACCGGCCGACGAGCAAGACTGCCAAAGCGGGACACTGGCGCAGTATTTCGATTGCATGGGTCGGGGCCGATGCCGCGAACTCCAAAACTTGGAAATTTCGCGCGGGAAGCGCCTGGACAAGGGCACGAACTTCCCCAGGTATCTGCGCAGTGAAAGGCCAAACCGCGTCGTCGGTATGCGACCAAACAATCATCTCCGTGTCCTCCATCGAACGTTGCGGGGTCATCGCCAAGGATGGCCACGGAGCGATCACATTCTCCCCGATTTGCAGACTACCGTCCGGCAGTATGATCATCGAGCTCACGAGAGCCTCCTTCCGTCACGGCAAGCGCTCTTGTGAGCAACAAGCACGCGGCCGAGCGACAGCAGAAGGTCGTCTGAAGGCTCAGCGTCATGCGCGGCCGAGACATCGATGATCGACAGCAGTCCATCGTTGAGGAGGAAGAGATGCATCTGCGGTTCCCCCTCAACCTGAATGACGCACTGATCGATCGTATCATTCAAGTTTGTAACAGTGGTCGCGATTTCCGGAAGGTCATCCCAGCGGAGTTGATTTTCATTATATAAAGCCATGCACTTTTAGTTCCGGCATGTTTTATTCGTCGGCGATTCAGACCGGCCGATGCGCGTTGACCGCGCGCCGGTAGCATTTGACTTCGAGCGGTTGATCATTCGCCACATCGCGGCAGTCGTGCGGGAGACCATTCGCCCATAATGCACGCAACCTTTCGTGGCTTTGATTTCACGGGCAATTTTCCGTTGAATCGCGCCTTTGCGGGCTTTTTGGCGTCGTTCGGTGGCGATTGCTGACTCGGAGGTTTCGAAGAAGTTCATTATAGTATTTGATTTTGATTACTCAGCCAAGAGTCGGTTCATTGGAGAGAAGCCAGGCGCGGATGTATTTATGGGTTTCGGCCGACACATCGCCGTTACTTGCCGAGCGAAGCTCGCCGATGATCCAGTGACCAGATGGAGCCTTCTCCAGCGCGAGGGTCGCCCGTTCGGCGATGGTTACCGCGTAGAGGTAGGCCGAACCCCGTTGAATGGCATCGACGAAAGTTTCGGCGCAGTTGAACTGCTGCATACCTTCGGCTGATACCAATACCGAGTCCGATAACGGCTCGATCTTGCCGGGCACGCCTGAAAACGGAGGCGGAGGAAAGGGAGTCTCATCGATTGGATCCAATGGATAACATTCGAGAAAACGCTGCTCGACGCGCATCAAAGCCGCTGCGTCTAAATGCCCGTACGGCCACCGGCCGCCGGGTGATTTCATTTCCCGAAACCAATGAACGCTCGAAACGCAGTTCGCCATCGGCTCCTCATCAGAGTCCGATGTACAACTCGCCAAAAGCAGGTGGGCATTTACCCGTTCTGGTGGCTTTCGCAGGAGTGCGACGGTGTCGCGCGTGATCGCCGGAACGTGGCTGAGCAAACGGAGGTGTGGATGACCGGCCTCCACAGCAGCGCTTAGGGCGGCCAGCGTTTGGCGGGTGCAGTGCGAAGGCGGGATTTTCCGGAGCATTCGAACATAGCGTTCTTCAGACGGGAGCCCTACGAGCGGCAGCATCTGTCTCCATCGTTTCGCCAGCGTCTGCGCCATCCTACCGCGGCGATCGTCGCCCCGCGAAAACGTTTCCGAAAGAAGGACGGCTAACGCCGGAATTCGGCCGAGAAGTTCCTCGCACCGATCAAACTTTTCCGCCGCCATTTCGAGCAAGGTCCATCGTGGATTAGGCACCGCTCTCACGAGAATCATCACGGCCACCGGGATGCGCTCGACGAAACGCCACACTTCCGATTCCCGATTCGATCCCAGCAGATCGGCCATTTGTCCGGGACGGATTTCAGGCCGCATCCGCAACGACGGCCACGGCTTCACTACCGTTTCTTGAAGGACGAGACATCCATCGTCTCGCACGAAGGGAATTTTCGAATGTGATGCGCACATCAGAGAGTCCTCCCTTCGGTCGTGGCTCTGCGATGCGCCACCAAGACCCGACCGATCAGGATCAGCGTACGATCGTCGGGATCCGCATCATCGGGCAGCATGAGGTCCGTCAGCGCGAGCAGACCATCATTGAGAAGGAAGAGATGAGCGACCGGACGACCGTCGCGCAGGATTCCGCATTGTGTGATTGAGTCGCCCAAAGGGGAGACGAGGGCGAAGTAGTCGGGGAGATCGTCCCACGAAAGTTGTTTGTGATTTTGCATGGCAATTTTTTGTTTTGCCGATGCGTCAGTCCGGAGAAACTAGGATGAGGGTTCTGCGATCCACACAGGTCCAGCGATTGGGGGCCGGCCCTCTTGCAAAAGAAACGCCTGACCTGCCTCCAACCGGGCCAAGGCACCTGGCCCGCAGACCGGCCGCTGTTCGCGGCGAGTCACGAGTCGCTTTTCTACCTCCGGAAAAAAGCGACTGGGAGTTTCACGCCTCACTTCCTCGCGAATCGTTTCTTCGACTGCTGTCGATCCGCAGACTTGTCGGGCCCATGCCTCTATCTCGATCTCAGTCGAGCGCATGAAAAACAGGGTACCGAAGTTTCCGAGCAGCACGCGCCGGTTTACTTCTCCAATCACCCGATCAATTCCTGCCACCGTCTGAGTCGCTGCGATTACTCCGGCATTCTGAGAACGAAGTAATGGCAGGGCATGGCTATCATCATAACGCGGATTGCCCGTGGTCGCGCAGAGTTGGAACTCGTCGCATATCAAACTAACAAACCGTCCACCGGGCTTGCGCGAAAACACGGCGCGGTAGAAATCCGCTTTGACACAGCGGCTGACCAGAGAAGCTAGCTCGGGATGAAGGAAGGCATTGATCGAAACGATGAGGATTTCTCCACTTTCGACCGCGGCTCTCACGTCGAATATCTGCTCTGGTGCTGCGCGAAACAGGCGGAGCACGGACGGTTCCAAGAGCGGTCCTAGTGCGATGTCGAGCGTTGCCTTGGCATTCGCCCGCGTCCGGAAATCCATTCCCGAATCCCAGGATTCGATCACTTGGATGGCATGTTTGGTGGCGATCCGTCCCGGACTTCCGTGCGGCATCGCGTCGCAGCGCTCGCTTAACTGAGCAAGGTCCGGCTTCAGTTCGGCGGGCACTCCGTCACAGAGCAACCAAGAGGCCGCGTGGGTGATCCATTCCGGGAACGAGGTTCTTTCGCCGTGATTGATCCGCAGCCAGGTCAAAGCGGCGGAGAGCAAAACGAGTCGAAATTGGGTCCAGAAATCGTCGCGGCGATCCATTGACCCGCAGCCGAAGACGAGACGGTTTGCATACTCCGACACGTCAGCGAGCGATTGGCACCCCCTGAAGAAATCGTAACCGCAGTCCGAATCGAGCGACAGAACCCGCACGTCATCAGCACGACCGGCGGCGATAGCGGCGCGCTTTACGACTTCGACTGTGTTGTCTCCCTTAAAGTCGAAGATTACCAGACCAGCTTTCGCCGCCTCGTTGTCGGCATTCGCGGCCAGCAACTGCCGGATGATCGACCGAAGCAGGGTCGATTTGCCCGCACCCGTTGTGCCGGTGACGAGAATGTGGCGCGTGAGCTGATCCTGATCGATTTCGATTTGTCCAGGACCCTTCTCTCCTGGATCCTCATAACAGGGAATTTTTAACCCGATCTTCGGATGACTGCGTGGACTCGATGGATCCTTGCTGCTGGCAGGTACGCTGTCGTTCATCGGGATACCTCCCGTTGGACGCACCGTCTTTGATGACGAATTTCTAAGTGGCGCCGTACACGTGAATGGACGCCTTTTGAGGTGGGCTGCGCTACTTCAAATGTAGGTTGTTCGGGCTTTGGAAGTGAGGATTGCACATCTTTTTGTTCGTGCAGTCGTTCCCAAAAAAAAATCAGACAACGCACCGCCAAGCCTGTCCTGCGTGCCCGCCAATGAAATCTAGACGGTTCCCAAGTAACTATATTACAACGGCTAAAGCACTCAAATCGACGGAATGGAAATGATTCATAAAATTAGATAATCTAACTCAAATCATCAGTTTAGCTACTTGGTCAAAAATTCTTCGGGGCATCCCCTTCGGAATTTTAACCCTGAGATAAAACATCAGAGATCGCCCAGAGGGCGCGATCATTGGAACAGATGAACCCTCCCCGGGGCAAGCCCCGAGGTATCACAGAAAGGGGCTTCGCCCCAATAACAGCGGGCGGCATCCATCCTCGCGGCGAGCCGCGTGGAATTGAGCCGTCCCGATTAAAACAAAAACGTCAGAGAAATAACCAATCAAATGAAAGAAAATAAGCCCATAATTACCGCCGACGATGTCGCTGCGGCCCTAGCTTTTTTTGGAAAATTTTCAGCGCGTGCCGGCCGCCACCACGGGTCGCCACAGCGGAGCGGTATCGCCCTCGGCCGGATTGCCGTTCCACAACAGCAGGTGCAATTGATGGGGATCGAATCGCACCGCGCCGTCCGGCCCGGCCTTGGGCCAGCTGCGAAAGCGGCCTTGCGAAAGCCGCTTTTGGCACAGCCAGAAGCCCTGCCCGTCATAGGTCAGACACTTCAGCGAGTGGCGCCGCCGCGAGCAGAATACGAACAGCGTGCCGCCGAGCGGATCGCTGCCCAGCGCCTGCCGGCACACCGCCGCCAGTCCGTCGATTCCCTTCCGAAAATCGACCGGCTCGACCGCGACGAGAACGCGCATGTGCGGTGTGATCTGAATCATCAGCGGCGACGCAGAATCAGTTGTACCACCGCCAGCAGATCCTTCGGGCGGCCAGCGGGCAGCCGCAGGATGAGCCGAGCGCCGCACGCCTGCACCGTGTAGCTTCGGCAAGCGTGCGGACGGCTAAAAATCTCGGTCGCCGAGGTCGGG
>CAYVDZ010000011.1:20831-22353 GCA_964450575.1 uncultured Opitutus sp. | reverse complement strand
TGATGGCCGACCAGATCGCCTTCATGGAGCAATTGCTCGACCTCGATGGCCTCGAGCGGCGGATCGAGCATTACGTCCGCGTCGTGGACGCTCAAGTCGCTCCGGAAGCAGACCGCATCTTCCTGCTGCTGCGCGAAGCACTCCTCCGCGGCGAATTTCCCCGCGGCGAAGCCGCACGCCTCGTGGGCGCGAGCGACCGCACCGGCCGTTCCGTGCTAACCCTTGCGATCGACGCGGGCCTGCTCGTCTCCGATACGCCCAAGGCCCCCGTAAGGCTCGGCCTGCCGGCAAAAGTGCACGAAACTTATTTCCCTCAGCTCTTCCCGTTCAATCAAGTCACGGGAGAGATCGGCTAGCAGCTTCGACTCCCTTTTCACCGGCTGGCTTGACGAGAAGGTGACCCAGTTCGAATTGTGGCAGCACTTGGATGAGCAAGTTTACCGTCGTTTTCATGACGTGATAGGCTATCTCGCTCCGGCACTTCGCGCCACAGCAAGACACGAAGTGCGCAATTCCGGCGACAGCTTGGTCCACGCTTCTATCACTTCCCGCAGTTCCTCGAGTTTTTGTGTGCGCGGTTGTGTGTCGCCGGATTTTCCGAGTTCGGAAACAACGATCTCCACGCACGCTTGGAGAAAAGCGGGCCACTGGTTCAAATCCAGTGGCGCGCAGTCGTAAACCTCCCGGCTCAGCTCGCAGGCGGAGGCGGCACCGGGCAGCTACCGCCCCCACCACCACCGCAGTGCCCGCCCGAACCATTGCCGCTCGCCGATGGCGGGGGAGGAGGCGTCGGGCAGCTACTTCCGCCATTTCCACAACCGCCACCACCACCACCACAACGGCTGTCCACACTGCCGCCGCCGGCCGCAGCTACACCGGCAACGAGGCCGCCACTAAGAAGAACACTGAGGAGGATGTTTTTTATTTTCATAGGTTGGAATGATTCCGCGCTGTTATACCCCGGACGCCTCGCGGCATTACAAAGTATCTTCAATTCCGTTAACTTGGAAACCTCAGTTGGATCCACCGACCTCACCGGATCCTCGCTGTTTCCGGTGAGAGCAGAAGAATGAACAGAAGGTAATGGAGGAAACGAAGATCCAATCCTCCTGGCGCACACCTTCGTTTTCTTCGTTACCCTCTGTTTAACCTGGATGCAGTTGAAGCCACAGATTCCACCGATGAGCACAGATTACCAAAGTATTATAAATTCCTTCCCTTCACCTTGCGGGTGAATTGCGGCTAGGTGCCTCTCCATCAGTATTCCTCTGGATCCGTGCTCATCGGCGTAATCTGTGGTTAAAAGAAACTGCTGAATTTCTGTTCAATTCCGATGCGCGCCTGCCTCGCGTTTATCCCCTGAAAGGTGCGAAGAACCACTTATAATTGCCATGCAAACCAGCCTACGGCATCTTGGACGAGCGCTCTTCGGCTTCATCAATCACCCACCCCGACCGCGCGCACCGACGTTTTCGGTCTCCCTCCTGATCGCTGACCCCTAACTACCGGTTTTCCTGATGAC
>CAYVDZ010000011.1:0-20821 GCA_964450575.1 uncultured Opitutus sp. | reverse complement strand
AACTCGAAGCCGATCTCTGGCACGCCGCCGATACCCTCCGCGCTAATTCCGGCCCTTATCCGCACCGACGCCTCGCTCCCGCGCCAGCTCCTCCGCACGTTCGCCGACATTCCCGTCAGCGCCACCGGCGATCTTTTCGGCTGGATCTACGAATACTTCCTCGCCGAGTTCGCCCGCAGCGAGGGCCAGCAAACTCCCCGTCGAGGATCTTCCATCTCCTTCCCGCGGAGCATGGCGAAAGAGCCCGCGAGCAACGCGGCCCGTTGACCTGCTCATGGACGCGGTTACGTGACTTACACAAGCAAAGGGTAATTTTGGCTGGATTATCGCCTACGTAACTTATTCCAATCCAACAGCCATTTTTCGATAATGGGCACATCCATGAAAATCCGTAGTTCGAGTTTAGTTTTTCATGGATGACTAAATGACCCTTTTCTCCACGGGCTGATCTTGCATGAAAATCGAATATTGAGATTTCGAAATACATGGTCAAAATAGCCCTTCGTGTTAGCACGCCCGGCCCTCCTTGCGACCATTGACGAGTATTTCGGCGTTCACCCGGCCGTTACCCTCTCCGGCCCCCGTCAGTGCGGTAAGACGACCCTGGCGTGGGAGTTCGCCAGCCGCACGGCCGGCGTGACGTTCTTCGATCTGGAGGATGCCACCGACCGGAAAAGACTCACCGAGCCGGAGCAGACCCTCAGACCGTTGACCGGCCTCGTGATCATCGACGAAATCCAGCGACAGCCCGCCCTCTTCGAGACGCTTCGCGTGCTCCTCGACCGGCCTGACGAACCGGCGCGCTTCCTCCTGCTCGGCAGTGCCTCGCCGGACATCATCCGCGGCGTCTCCGAATCGCTGGCCGGTCGCGCGGGCGTGGTGGATTTGGGCGGCTTCACTCTGGACGAAACCGGCTTGGATGGGCTCGCCCGCCTCTGGCACCGCGGCGGATTCCCGCGCTCCTATCTGGCCGCGAGCGATGAAAAAACCTTCGTTTGGCGCGACGAATTTATCCGCAGTTTCCTGGAGCGAGATATTCCCCAGTTCGGTATCACCATCCCGGCGGAAACGCTGCGTCGCTTCTGGACGATGATTGCCCATTACCATGGGCAGACGTGGAATGGGGCGGAGTTTGCCCGCTCGCTCGGCACCAGCGAACCGACCGCGCGCCGCTATCTCGATATCATGGCCGGAGCCTATATGGTGCGCATCCTGCCCCCGTGGTTCGAGAATCTCGGCAAACGCCAGGTCAAGGCACCTAAGATCTACGTTCGCGATACCGGGCTGCTGCATGCCTTGCTGGGCATCCGCTCGCACGACGACCTCCTCGGCCACCCCAAGCTCGGTGCCTCGTGGGAAGGATTCGTGATCGAGCAACTGCTGGCCGCGCTCCGCACGCGTGACGCCTATTACTGGGCCACCCATGGCGGTGCCGAGCTCGACCTCATGACCGTGCGAAACGGCAAGCGCTACGGCTTCGAGGTGAAATACGCCGATGCCCCCGGCACGACCAAGTCCATGCACACCGCACTCGCCGACCTCGGCCTCGCCCACCTGTGGGTCGTCTATCCTGGCGAAAAACGCTACGACCTCGCCACCAACATTACCGTGGTCCCCGCCCGCGAACTCCCCATGCTCGTCACCGCGTTGAAATCCGGAACTGTTCTGCGTGCCTAACTTTATCTCCTAGGACCAGATCGAGGCGTCGATCCGGGAGGTCGATCCGAGAGGGTCAGTCCGTTGCATGTTACATTTCGGTCCGGACAGCGTGGAGATAGGCATCCAGCTCACGGATGTCTCCTTGGGAATTGGGCATGGCGTCAGCGACAGCCAGTCAGGTGCTCCGTGATCTGCAAGTCTTTGTCTCCGTGCCCATCGGTGTCATCCGTGGTTAATCTGAACTGCCGAAGTTAGGCGTTAAAGATTACTGGATCTCAACCTCTGGTCTTGCGCCCGGAACTAACTGGGAGGGCAAGGCCCTCCCCGAAGCACGTCCGGTAATAATTCGGCCCCGGCGGGGTTTGTCTGGATGAACAAATCAACGCTATGAAAACGAAACTACTGCTCGTGTTGTGTCTCCCGCTCATCGCCCTTGCCGCACCCCAGAACCGCCTGGGCGTCGGCGGTGATCAGTCCTGCCCGCGCGGTAACGAGTGCCCACAGGGTTCCCTGACGTCGGACACTCCGACGACCCTGCCGGCAACCGAAATGGTCGCCGCGATCGAAGAAGAGCGGCTGGCCCACGATATTTATATCGCGGCCTCCCAGCGCTGGAACCTGCGCGTGTTCACAAATATCGCCACCGCCGAAACCCGGCACGCCGCTGCTTTGGAAAGCCTCGCTGAAACCGCCGGGATCACCCTCCCGCCGGCCCAAGTCGGAATCTACGTCACGCCCGAACTCCAGAGCATGTATAACCAATTACTGTCCTTGGTAAACGAATCGATTACCGGAGCACTACAAGCGGGCGCGCTGATTGAAGAGACTGATATCGTCGATCTCCGGGATATGATGAACAGCGCCACGGACAGCGGCACGCTTACCGTCCTGGCCAACTTGGAACGCGCCTCAATCCAACACCTGAACGCCTTCGTCCAAAACCTTGAAGCGCGCGGGTTCAAGTACGAGCCCAAGGTATTCTCTTCCGACGAATACGCCGCCGTCATCAGCATGGATACAGGCTCGAAACGAGGCCCCGGTCACGGGAACCGCGGCCGTCGCTGAAGCAGCGCGCACCACGTTCTTTGCCCTTGGGAAGTCAGGGCGGGGCTGCCAACCCGCCCGTTTTTTGTGCCTTGATCGGACTTCAAACAAGATCTGAGACCAGCGTCACTTCATTCGCGTCACCGCCTCCCTTGAGCGTCTGAAAACAAATAAACCGGCTGCTGAAAACCACTGCATGCTTGAGCCACGTGCGAAGTGCGTGTCCAGCGCTGCTCCTGCGAAATAACCCGGACCCCATGGCATAAACCCGCGGTGCGCAAATCCCGGCGCCCGCGGATCGACCAGTTTTATGTCGCATATGCGACATAAAACTGGTCGATCCCAATTGAGCGTTGTCTACCTGTTTTCCTCCCGCTGCCCCCTCCTGGAGTCCCGGAAAAACAGAACCTGCACTCCACGCCTTCGCGTGAGTCCCGGTAAACGTCGCACCCGAGGATTGTTACGCCGGAGGCGCACGATTCGTGACTGCGTCTCAACACCCTTAAGCGCGTTCCAGACAACGGAAGTCACCGCATTGAGCCGCGGCTTCTCCGCTTGCTCGAATTACGCACCCTTTATCAACCGACCAAAAGGATGTCGCATATGCGACATCCTTTTGGTCGTTGTTGGCGCGAGACGGCCGTGCATCATGCCGGTTATAGCCAGCTCGAAAGTGTGACCCGATGCCAGCAATGAGATCCATCATCCTGGAATCGACCGCTCCGAATCAATGGCGTCGCCGAACACGTTCCTGAAAAAGCCCATTGATATCCCCACGTACGTATTTCATCGCGACCCGAGTAAGAGGCCCTTCTTCCCGCTTACTTGCAAACCGCTATATAGTAAGGCCGGATTTCAGCCAGCGTGCTAAATATTCGCCTCGCACTTCCATACTTTTTTCTTCAGCTAAAAAACACACCAAAAACGAAGAAACTTACCTGTCAGCCTGCTCAGTACTTTCCCCCTTACGCCCGTGCTCGTGCCCCCCCTCCACGACGTCTTCCTCCCCACCTCAACGGTCTTCATTCGCTTACCCGTGAATCCTCATCCTGCCCGCCTCACTCCGCTCCTATTCGCCACCGCGGCCCTGCTGTCATCGCCAGCCTTTAGTCAGTCCGCGCCCGCTCCTACCCCGGCAAACCGCACAACCCCGGCCGGAGACGCGGTGCAACTTACCACGTTTACAGTGAAGGAGGATCAGGATATTGGATACGAGTCGATGCACACCACCTCTGGTATGCGCACTGTCCAGGAATTGAAGAACCTGGCGAACTCGATCTCCATCCTCAACTCGCAACTCATTGAGGATACAGCGTCCATTACCATTGACGAAATGATGCGATGGTCCGTCTCCGGTGAGGATAATCCCGAGCCGAATTCCGCCGTCGACAGCCGCGTCGTTTTGCGCGGCATTTCGAATGCTTACGCGATGCGTAATGGCTGGATCTGGTATTCGCCGATGGATTCCTACAGTACCGAAAAAGTCGAAATTCTCCGCGGACCCAATGCCTTCCTCTACGGTGAAGCCGATGTCGGTGGCGCGCAGAACCAGATCACCAAACGCGGACTATTTACACGCAATATCAACCAGCTTAAAATCATGGTCGGCTCCGACGAACTGCGCCGGGCCGAGATCGACCTGAACCGCCGCCTGCTCACGGACAAACTCGCCATGCGGGTTTCGGCAGTAAAAAGCTATAATGAATCATGGATCGATAACGTCCGCCGGGAATTCCACGGGGTTTATGCCGCGGTAACGTATAGGCCCTTCCGCAACACTTCGATCAGCGTGATGGCCGAGCATGCCGAAACCGTTTCGGTCAATTCCCAGGGCCTCTTCGTCGATGCATTCTCGCGGGTGCCCAATGCCACCATAGCCGCGGCGGGCGGCTATGTCTATGTACCGGCCACGGGCTTGGGCTATCGAGCCCAAGGCGCAGGGCGGGTGAACAGCACGGGGAGCGGGACCGCGATCGTCGACCCGTCCATTCTGCCCAAGACCTTCCACTCGGCGGGTCCGAACAACACCTTCGAAAACATCTATCAGTCCGTCACGCTCGAGGCCGAACACCACATCGGCAAGAACCTCCACTTGCAGCTCAGCGGAAACTTCTATGAGCGCAAAGTGGACATCAGGGGCGTCGGCGCCGGTCGGAATATTTTCCGCGACCGCAATCGCCTCCTGCCCAATGGCCAGGTCAATCCTAATTTCGACGAGCTCTATACGGAGTATTTTCGAATCCGGAATGAACATGGCAACATCGTCAAAGACATCCGTTTCTCCGCCGTCTATGACCTCCACACCAGCTGGATGAAGCAGCAGCTCCTCGTAAATCTCCAACAGCACCAGGACAACCCTTACCATCGCAAACCAAAGTGGGGCGAGTATCTGGACGAATCGAACCCGGCCTTCACCGGCGTCATCCGCCACGATCTCACCCAGGCCGCTTACACGGCGAACCGCGCCACGTTCACCGCCAACCGTTTCATGCGTCGTTACTATTTCAATCGTGACGGCCTCCAGGGCAACGACGACATGGGTCCCGTTCCCGGTCTCTCAGCCTGGTATCCCGACCTGTCCAATGCCGTCGGCGCCGCCGGGCATCAGCTCTATCGACGTTTCTATACGCCTTCCTGGGGCTTGGGGGCGTCGGGTACTTATTTCAAAAATCACCTCTTTACCCATGTCGGCTACCGGCAGGATCAGTTCAAAATGAAAAGCCGGTTCACCACCGTGCGTCCGCTCAAGGATCAATGGGTGGTCGACGAAATTCCGGGCCTCTTTCCCGCGAACGCAACATTTGTGAAAGCGAAAGTCGACGGCGCAAACTACGGCGCGGTGCTCCGCCTCAACGACGCCTTCGCCTTGGGCTATAATTATGCGCAATCGTTCCGCATCTCCACCGGCGAAGGCGCCCTCACCCACCGCGTGGGCGAGCGACAGGGCGTACCCGTCGGGGAAGGCGCCGACATCTCCGCGCGCTTGAGCCTCCTCAAAGGGCGCGTCGAGATTTCAGCCGTCCGCTATGACAATTTCAGGCCGAATGATCGGTTTAACTTCAACCCAAATGTGAACGTGGAGAATGAAGTCGCGGCCATCTTCCCCGACACCTTCCTGACCACCGGCCAGGACTTCCAGACCACGACGACCAAGGGCTACGAGCTTGAACTCACGGCGAACGTCACGCGGAATTGGCGTCTCACGTTCAACGCGGGAACGAACAAGGTGGTGACGTCAGAACGGGCGCCGATTTTGAAAAGCTTCCAGGCCGACGCCAAAGCCAAGAACCAGCCCACGCCCCTCCTGGATGAATTTCTCCTCACGTTCCCGGAAGGTGTGCCCAATGCTGGATACACCAAAGCGCGCGCCAATATCTTCACCCGCTATACCTTTGTCGAAGGGCCGCTCAAGGGTGCTTACATTGGGGGCGGGGTGAATTACCGTGAGCCCACCTTCCGCGGCAATGGCGACCATGACTCCGATCTCGCGACTCCGGCTGTCGCCATGTGGTCACCCGGTTACTCCCTCGTCAGCGTGCTCGCTGGTTATCGGACGAATGTCTTCAAGCGTCCGACCACATTCGCCCTCAACGTGAGCAACCTTCTCGACAAAGAGTACTTTCGGTCCGCTGGGATCGCCACCGGTTCATGGGGCGAGCCGCGTTCGTTCCGACTGACGATCTCCACCGCTCTCTAAGCGGACGTCAGTACGCGTTGCGAATCCAGAATCGAACAAAGTAATCACTCGTTAACCGACCCTCACCGGACAAACCGAATATTTCCCGCCCGCGGCGTTAGGCGCTGAGTTCGGCTTTCGCGTTAGCTCAGCATCGCGGGCGCGGCGCTGTCCACGCGGCGAGTCGTGTGGTCTGCGCGGCCTTTGGCCTGTGCGGGCCTTTCTGCCAACGCACCGCTCTTGCCGAAAGTCGGCCGCATACTGAGCCAAATCGTCCACCCAGATTTCGGTATTCAGGACGCTGGTGTCTGATTAGATTTTTGCGATTGCTCGTATGCGTGATGATTCGATGCGCGTACGCGCAACCCTGTGATGCAACCGCTGCGGCTACTGGAACGCCGGTAGATTCGAGTGTTTCGCTGCTCTATAAAGGCGCGTTACTGGGCGATGCCCATAGCGCTGATTCGCGGCCGATCTCCAGCTCCGTCGGAATGAAACAGAATGACGGTATTTTCCGGAACCGGCGAAAATCTGAAACACTGGTCAATCGCCGCGCACGCCGTTCGCTATAGAATTTCACTCGTGGTGCACCACGTCCGCTGAAGCGAGAAACATGAATCACAGTGTCGAATCCGAGCCCGTCCCGGTGCGCGGCAAGTATCGGGCGGTGGTAGCGAAACGCGACTGCCTCGCGGCCGAATCCATCTGCCGGGCCGCCGCTGCTACAGGCTTGGTATCGCCCGCAACCATTTGCCGATCTGCCAAGCGAACCCTGGATGTGCTGCGCGAGCAGCCTGCGGAGCTTGCCATCCTTGGCCTCACGTTTTCCGACATGGATGGTATCGATCTCATCGCGACAATTTGCCGGGAGCGCATCGCTTACCGCATTCTGGTCGTTTCTTCGCGCCGCGATGACGTCGTGCTGACGCACCTGCGGCCCGGCGTGATCAACGGATTCTTCCAAACGGAAACGGACGACTTCGGCCAGCTTTCCGCGGCTATTCGCCGCATATGCGAAGACGGAATCTACTTCAGCCCGATGCCGCGGTCCCCTGGCCCGATGCTGTCCCAAATGTTTACCACCCACCAGATCCGAATTCTCGCAGTGCTTTGCGCCCTCGGGAGCGAAAGCGAGGCCGCCACTGCGCTGGGCCTCAGTGAGCATACGATCCATGGGCACTGCCAGCGAATCTATGCCAAACTGGGCACGCGCAAGCTGTCGAAGCTCGTGGTCGAGGTTGTGCGCCGCGGTCTATTGCGGATCACGCCAGACGGAATTATCCGCCCTGGCTTCGATGCGAATATATCGTAGTCGCCCCGTAGTGGCGCAGTGAAACAGATCGGCGGACGCCAACATCGCGTTGCGCGCCACGAACGGAAATTCCACGACCGCGTCGCCCGGCTTCGCGCTATAACTCTTTTCCGTCGTATCCCTCTCCAACGGGTGTTTCGTCTTTGCTCCTCGCACGCCAGCGCTGTCATTGCCACCCCGAGCAGCGCGCCCGTCCGCGGTCGCCCGAAGAAAACGAATCGCCCCGCGATTAGAAGTCACCAACGCACCGCGCGCGGGTGAAACCTCAGATCGATTTCGATACTATTCTCCCGATCGCGACTCGCGTGACTCCGTCTGAAGTTTTGCGTCCGGGCTTCGGCACTCAAACGACCAGCTCCACTCGTGGGTGTTGGCAGCACGCCAGTCGCGAATCCGACGTCTTGTGGACTCGTTGCCGAACCAGGCTTCGCTAGTAGCCCGGGCTTGATGGCAATAGCCACGGATCAGCCTAAATCGGCCTATCGTCGGCCTAATTTGATCGATCACCGCCGTTCCCCTTCGCGGACGCTCCATCAGTTCTAGTGTGCGCCAGCCGCGACGTAAGTCCGCGTCGTGCTACCGGCGCCTACACGTCACAAGTCCATGGATACACCAACCTGTCAGCATCACTCCGCCCTGCGCCCGTTTCGGCTGGATGGAGGGAGAAGCGTCTCCCGCCGGGTGAAAGCGGTCGTCCTGACCGTCCGCCTGTAATCTCACGCGATTCTCTCCAACCCCTCTTCCTCACACGCTATGAAGACTAGACTATTGGCGACCCTATTCCTCGCGATGGCGTTCGCATCGACGCTCTCAGCCCAAGCAAACAAGCCTGCCGGAACAAGGTCATCCCCCGGCAACAACAGGGGCGGCTCCAACCCTTCTGACAACTCGAACCTCGTCGGCAGCGCACGCGACGATTGGGCCGCCTTGAACGCTCTGGCCAAGTCCGCCGGGGCGCCGAAGCGTGGCGAGAGGTCTTCGCGCGAAGATGCGGCGGCTCGCCACGCACTCCAGGTGGCCGGCGCCCGCTCTACCACGGAGGCAGCACGTGCTTTCTACACGCGATACCCCACGGACGCGCGCGCGGCCGAAGCGAGAAAAATGGAAGCGATCGCCGGTTTGCGCGGTGTGGTGGCAGGGGACCAAGCGCGAGAACTCGCCGCTGTTGCCGTGGCTACGGCCTACCGCGTTGATCGAGGCGCGCCCGCGAAGGATCGTCTCGACGTAGCCGTCGCGATGGAGAACCAGGGGCTGGCCCTCAAGGTCCGCTCCGGCCTGATCTCCAACCGGGGCGAGGAGCAGACGAAAATCATCCGGAGCCTCCGCGCAGAATTCGGACCGCTCGCGGAGCTGGATTCCTATGCCGTCGCGACGGCCCGGCGTTCGGATCCGAAGACTGCCCACGCCCTCGCATCGGAAGTCGTCAGCTCTACCGCCGTTGGCGCACGCGACATGCGTGAGGCGAAAGCGATAAAGGACCGTTGCCGACTCCTCGGGCAAACCATCAACCTCTCGGTCCCGCTGGCCAATGGTGGCGAAATCAACCTCCAGGAGGAGCGCGGCCACGTCACCATCGTCATCGTCTGGTCACCCCGGCGGCCCGAGGCCCTGGATCCTCTCAGCGTCTTCGGAAAAGCGTTTCCGCGCGGAACCCAGGTAGTCGCTCTGGCGCTGGGCGGCACCGCCAACGACGCGAAGCGCATTGGTCGCACCCTGCCTGTGTTGACCAAGTCCGCTTACGCTTCCTTCGGGCCCGCGACAAAGTCGGTCGGGAGTGCGTTGAAGGTCCATATATCGCCGTATGTCTATGTCCTGAACCATTCGGGTGTGCTCACGGATTTCGGAACGATCGACGATCTGCCGGATGTGCTTACGCGCGCCGGCGTCACCAAGAGGAAAACTTCGTAACCGCACGCCGTGAATACCTTGACTGCGTTATCTCGTAATCTGACCCGGCGGTTTCTCCCCGCTCTGGTCACCATCATAGGTTTCTTCAGTCCGATCGCTGCGCTCGCGCAGATCAAGATCTGGGTCCCGCCCGTCACCACGGAGGTCTGGCACGAAGGCACGACCGAGCGCGTCTGGCAGCCGCCGCCCATGGGCACATGCCATGTGCCGGAAGTCGGCCACTTCGAGCCTCGGCAGGTCGACACCGTGGTCCATCACCCGGCGACGACAAGGACAGTGCACCACCCGGCGACGACCACCGTCGTTCACCATCCGGCGACAAACACCGTCGTGCATCACCCCGCGACGACCGAGACCATCCACCATTCGGAAGTGGTGGGGGTCCGCCACGTGGAGCGACAGACGCATATCGAGCATCACCCAGCCGAGACTCACACCGTGCAAGAGGAAGGGTATTACGATTCCTATTACGTCGAATACTATTCGACCGTCTGTGACGTGTATTGCACGTGGTATTGGGATGAGTATACCGAAGGCGGTTGGGAAGAGTGCTGGGAAGAAAACTGCCGCGAAGAGGCGATCGGCGGCGGATGGGTGGAGGAGTGGGTGGAAGGAAACGCATACACCGTCACGTCCGACGCCTGGGTCGAGGAGGTTGTCGACGTCGAGGAACACGACGAATACTATACAATTCCAGCTTGGAATGAAGAAGTTACCGTTCCGGCTTGGGATGAAACCGTCGATGTTCCCGCTTGGGATGAGACGGTCAATGTACCCGCTTGGGATGAGATCGTCGTTGTTTCGGCTTGGGACGAGACCGTCGTCACAACGGTTCAGATCTGGATAGTCGATGTTCCTGCGCATGACATACCGTGCCCGATCGGTGAGGGCCAGTTTGTCGATGTGGGGCACGAAGGCTGGTGGGAGACCATCCTCGTCGCCGTAGGCCACTGGCGCGACATCACCCCCCAGGTCGAAGTCGTTTCACGCGACAAGTTCCTCGCCGGCAGTTTCATCATGCCGCAGGAGGTCAGCGACGTCGAAATCGAGATCGCCAGCGCGACGGAAAACATGGGCCGCTACAGCGGACTCCTCGGCGGCGGCACCACGAAGGTGTACGCCAGCATTCCGGAGATTCTAAGCGACGCGGATATCAATTCGGGGACGACGCCGCGCGAGGTCTGGTTCGTCCGCGATTCGGTGAATCCGCGGAAGATAAATTTCTACACCTGCTTCAACGCGATCGGCAACGTCCAGATCCGTCTCATCCGCGGCAACCAGCAGGCGGTCACGCAGCACCCGCTCTACGCTGCCCAAGATTTCGCCGACTGGATCGATTACGTCGACGGCTGGGTCAAGGGCGTCGGCTTCAGCGGTGGGGGCACCATCGGTGGCAGCATCCCGATGAGCTTCACGTTTGGCTATGCCGCGGCTCCATCCTCCGGCGGCAGTTCCAACTTCACGAGCGGCGCGATCCATGTCCTCACGCGCGTGCCTCTGATTCCGATCTTCAACGTCATCGCGCAGACCCAAGGCATGGAGGCGTTCGCGCTCGGCATGTTCGAAGGCGCCAAGGCCGGCTTGAAGGACGACAAGGAAATGGCGGAGATGATCATTGGCGGCTATCTCCAGACGAACGACTGGCTGGCCTCCCAAGCCGCCAATGAGATCGTCGACTGGCAGACGAATCCCCTGCGCCGCAGCCGCGAACTCATGGCGATGTGCGTGCGAGTCTGCGAGCACGCGATCTTTGCGCCCCTGTCCGCGGCCAGCCAGGCCTACTCCACGTGGGACAAGTTCAAGAACGGCTCGTGGACGATGTGGGGCCTGATCAAGGGCTCCACGGTGAAGCAATATCTAGTGCCCGTGGGGTTGGCCTACAATTTGGCCGGCGGCATTGTCTCGTGGGCGGAGGATTTCGGCAACCGGATGATTGCGGGCGCCGAGAAGACGACGTTCCAAGCCACGCCGTGGCACACCTCCGAACTGGCCAGCGATCTGATCGGCTTCGGACGAACAATGGCCTACTCGGGCGGATACTATCTGGGTTATCTCGGCGAGCAGGTGGCCATGGGCACCGCGACTGGCGGCGTGGCGAAGGTCGGCGCCGTCGTGATGAAAGGCGGCGCTATATGGGCCACCCAGCTGGCCAAAAAGACCGCCTTCACGGTTGCGACACGTTCTGCCGTATTCAAGCAATCGCTACGGTCGACGGTCGTGAGTGCTGAACTCCGGGCTGCGATCGAGCGCGGTCTCACCGAGTCGGGAAAGCGGAAAATAGAACAGGCGCTCGGAGTTGAAACTTCCGTTGCCGAGTTCGTTGAATCCCATCTGGCCAGAAACATAGCCAATTGCAATATCGCGAACCTGCAAAAGATCGTCGAGCATGCGGTCACGATGCCAAACACTCGGCGTCTTTTCCTACAGCCAGGCGGTGAGGGCGTCCTGCTCGATCGCCTCGCACTGTTCATCCATGCGATCGGCAATAGTGGAAACGACCAGGCCATTCTAAACTTCCTGAAGATTTTTGAGCAGCGCCTCGTGTTTCAGGAAGGCCAGGCGACGGTTGAGTGGACCGCCGATTTCCTCCGTTGCTTTAAGGGCAACCCAGCGGAATTCGTGAATCGTGGTCCATTTCAATCGTTCGACGCCGATCAAGTTGCCCGCCTCAAGAACCTTTGTGACAGCCCGAACGCGGGCTGGATTTGGAAGCTCGACGAAGAGCCACCGCAAGGGTTCTGGCTCCGCGGGATCGTTGGTGAGTTGGATCTGTATTACCGCGAATATCGCTCCTTCAGTCACCTGCCAACGGCCGGTGCAGTGGACTTCATTCGACCACCGCTGGCCGTGCAGTTGAAAACGACAAACTCCGGTTCAGCATCTACGATCGAACGCCTGAAAGGCGCTATGTCCCGCCTCTCTCAATATTCGAACTCGGAGTGCACGGATCGCCTGCTCGATGTTCGAAAGCGTCCTGGCGTCGATACGACGGCCCTCGAAGCCGAACTGCGTGCCCACGGCGAGACTCTAACTCCCGTAGTGCGCGTATCCGTTCGAGAGTATAATCTCCTTTCTCCCGGCCAATAAACTGGCAAATTGGTTGTTAAAAATGGCTACCTTCTTTCGCACTTGCGTTCACGTACCCGCCGAACAGCGGCCCGCCGATACGAGTCGCGCTCTCGTCGACCTTCTACGGAAGAAACATTCCCGGGAAGGGCTTGCGGTGCGACACTTCGAGAGCAGCCCGTGGGTATGCATCGAAAACCTCGGGTTCGTGTCGCTGAAGCAGAACGAGCATCACCAGACTATCGAAGCGATCGCGAACCTGTGGAACTCCGAAACTATCATGCTTGGCGTACAGACGACAGCGAGCTGTGGCGTTTACGCGCATTACTTGTGCGGCAAGCTCCGGCGGTTTCTTTCAGCTGGCGATGGCATCTGGCTTCAGTTGGCCGGAGAGTGTGAGGATTGGGAGAATAATCTGCTAGAATATCAACCCGATCAGCCGCTCCAGCCTGGAATGGAAACATTATTTGATGACGGAACCGTGTTTGAGATTGCGTCGCGCCTCGGGCTTCCGGCGCCCGAGGCACCAGGGTTCATCACCACAGTCGTTTAGTATGGCGGCGTTCTCGCACCCCATCCTGGTGGAAGTTTAAAACTCTATACCTCGGTACGGCTGAGTGGCTCAAAGCTGTCGGCCGCTATTCGGCGACCTCACGATAACGTCCCTGATAATTGTGAAAAATTCGCCCAGTCATTAATGTCGCTCCAAGATGATATAAGATGCGACTCCAAACTAAAATCAGCAGCACGGAACGCACGCCGAGCGGAGGTTGCCAGCCCATCGGCGAAACGATCCTTCCGCCATTTGGGCTGGCAACGCCCGGCTTCCACCTCTCGCGCGACACATCTGAACCTTGAAATACTTCCTTCTTGAGGTCCGTAATCAACTATCCGTCTTTTGCGGACCCAGGGATGGAGGACGGTATGACTGCAGCGTTGCGTGCGGCGTTTGCGGCACCGGCGCCCGCCGCCTCGATCCCATTCGCCTGCCTACCGGTAATCTCAAGGATTACCTAGCCTGCACACTCAAATTTGAGATGGTGATTCCGCCGCGTTTGATGCCCGCTCTCCGCGCCGTCGCACCGAACTGCCTTCGGGAAATAGTGACCAGCGAGGAACGCACCCCGAGCGGCTTTTTCGAGCTCATCGGCGAAACAGTCCTTCCTCCATTCAGCCCGGCAACAACCGGCTTCGCGACCGAGGGTCAGTGCGGCGTGTGCAGGCGCGACGGCTACTTCAACGTCGGGCGCGAGCCTCTTCAGCTCGTCTACGACCAGCCTGTTCCCACGTGCGCCGTCGCTGAGACCTACGAGCGGTTTGGAAACTCGCGACTCACTCCCGAATTCAGCCAAAGCTTTCTCGCGTCCCCTTACCTTGTCGTGAGCGAGCCCGTGCGCGACGTGCTGAAAGGCGAGCGGGGCGTGGAATTCGTGCCCGTCAGGTATTAGCCTTCAAACGCAAGTGTCTCTTCGGTCCAAATCTCCCTGACATCATCGTCCTTCCCATGGATCGCTTCCGTTTTCTTTCCACGCCCGGTGGTGATGGCGTGACGGAGCAAGAACAATTCTACTACCGGGAAAAATCATGACCTTCTCACCTAACGATCTGATCAAAGACGCGCTCGATGCGAATCTGGATGGCGACTTCTCCGTGTTTGCCTGCGGTCCGAACGCGCCAACCGATGCCGTTCTGCGGGCTTTCGAAACGCAATTAGGCTATACGTTGCCGCAGGATTTCCGCGAGTTCTCGATGTCGCCCTATGGCGGTATCTATATCGAGGTGAAAGAAACAATTTGGCCGAAGAGCAAGCCAAACGACGTGGGTCAGTTTTGGAGTTTTCTTCGAGGGGTGATGACCTACGGTTTTGCGAAGGACGTGCCGGATTGGATGGATATGCGCAAAGCAGCCGCTCAGTTTCAGCAAACGTCGGGCATAAAGTTTGCTCCTTTCCTCAAGGTAATCGGCAACGCGGACGTTTACTGCTTCGATCCGAATGGCGCGGTTCGGCGCTGGGACCACGAGACCGGCGAGGCTTCCCCTGTCGGCAAGACTTTCGTCACGGTTTTCGCCGACGAGTTGGGCGAGCTTCGTAAGCGAAAGGAAACGAAGAAGGCCGAAAGAAAAGGGGCCTGACACGTCGCTGAAACCGGAGTCGCCACACCCTTCAAGCCTCTCCTCCGTTTGCCAGCGGAGCTCCCGCCCGCCGACGCCAGCCGGTCCGGCATCAAATTGCCTAAGTTGACATGATATCGAGACCCCGCCGGCGGCGATCTGTGCGCGAAGTTTCGCGCATGAACGAGTGTCAGTTGCCACGGAGTGGCAGACTTTTCAGAGAAAAAATCCACCGGGCCGCTCCGGATCTCACGTCCTTAAGTCGACGTTCATCAACTCGAGGACGCCATCAAAGGGGATGTTGAGCCAGTCCGGGCGGTTGTTTAGCTCATAGCCAATTTCATACACGGCTTTGTCGAGAAGATAGGAATTCAACAGCACCTCGAGCTCGCTGCGTTGCGACGGGAGCAGGCGAGACGTTCCCATTGTCTGACGGTAGGCCCGTAGATAGACTGCGCTCACCCATCGTCTCCAGTACAGCGCCCACTGTGCCACCCCGATACGATTCTCCGGAGTCAGCATGCCCCGCTCGACTTGAACATGCAGCGCATGATGGACCGCATAGTGAAAGGATCGAATCATTCCCGCGACATCACTAATCGGCGAACGCTTCAGCCTCCTCGCACTGAGCGCGCGCGCCGGCTCCCCTTCGAAGTCGATAATCATAAAGTCGGTCCCGGTTGAGAGTACCTGGCCAAGGTGATAGTCCCCGTGTACCCGGATCCGCATCGCCGAAAGCCGTCCCGTATAGAGCTGCTTGTAACGCGCCAGCACCGCCGGCTCCAAGGCCAGAACCGCCTGGGCATTTCTCTGGAGCGGCAACGGCAGATGCGACGTCTGCCGCTTGAGGAGCTCGAAGTTCTCCACCACCGAATTACGCATCGATTGATAGAGTGAACGTTGGTAATGCGACGAAAAAGGCTCAGGTGCAAAATCCACGTCCTCGCTCGCACTCAATGTCAGATGCAGCTCCGCTGTCCTTACGCCCAAAAGGCGCGCAGCTTCCAGATAGGTGCCGATCGCGGCCACCACGTCGTCCGTCGGTTCACTTTCCGATCCATTCAACAGCGATGCCTCTGGCACGCTGCAAACGCGGCCTTCTGCCACATAGAGCAAAGCCCGGTCAAAGTACCGCCCCAAAGCATCCAAGGTGTAACTCCAACCATCGGTCGCACCGCTGATGAACTGGGTCAGAATACCAAGGCTTCGGGTACTTCCGGCACTGCGATATTCAATAACACCACCCAAAGCCGGAACGTGCTCGAACTTCTTCCCGGTTAAGTACCGACTGATCTCCGCATCAGGATTTATACCCGCTTCCGGTCGGCGGAATAATTTAAAGATCAATCGATCGCCAAAAATGATCGCGGTGTTGCTTTGTTCCGCCCGGGAAAGTGCGGGCTCAAGCAGGCCATCCGCAGGCCCCTTCAATCGCTCAAACGCCTCGGTCGCACGAAGCACAAGATCTCCTCGCAAGCCGCGGAACGTGGCGCTCGCCGTGGTCGCATCGAACAACGCACGGGCGAACGGTTTCGCCGCCATGGCATCAAACAGCAGCGTCTCCGAGTCACTTCCCTCCCCAACGCGCGCAATCGCTGCTCCAGCATGCGCCTGAAGAACCGTCTCAATCTCGGCGCCCCTCGCGAGGGCAAGAGGCAGTATATACACTTCAGGGTCGCCCGCCGCATACTCCGCAGAAAGCAGCGTGAGGCACGCCGGACCCGCCGTCGTGGGAATCTCAACCGCATCGATGATTTCAACCACGCGCAAATGCCGCGCTTTTCCTCCGTACCATCGCTGCTGTTGAAGGAATCCCGTCAACACCTCGATCAACCGCCGGCGGGGGCGCCCTTCAAGCATCGTCGCCCAGCCATCCGCCGACTCAATCACGGGCAAATCCTGCAGCCGCGCCGGTAGCGCAAGGGCAAGCGCTTCCTCTGGCTGCGCCGACTCCAGGGCAAACCAGAAAAAGGCATGCGGGTTAATCGTGAGCTGGTAGCCGTCGCCGGTGATTCCCGGGAATCGCGTTTGACCAAAAATCTCAACCGGTACGAACCCTTTATACTCGGACAGGTCCAGTTCCATTGCTTGCGCGTGGCGTGAGAGGTTGGCCACGACAAGAACTCGCTGTCCCTCGAACTCACGGATGAAGGCCAGGATTTTGCGGTTGTCCGGCTGCAAAAACTTTATCGAACCTCTACCCAGCGCCGGCCATCGCTGACGCAGCCCGAGGATCCGTTTCATCCACCAGAGCAGAGAACTCGGGTTGCTTTGCTGGGTCTCGACGTTGATCGCTTCGTAATGATATTCCGGATCAAGCACGATCGGTAGAAACAAGCTTTGCGGATTCGCCCGGGAAAACCCCGCATTCTTATCAGAGCTCCAATGCATCGGGGTACGCACTCCATTGCGATCCCCCAGGTAAATATTGTCTCCCATTCCGATCTCGTCCCCGTAATAGATCACCGGGGTGCCCGGCATCGAAAGTAGGAGCGCATTAAGGAGCTCGATCCGTCGCCGGTCGTTGTTCAACAGCGGCGCCAAACGACGTCGTATACCAAGATTGATGCGGGCACGTGAGTCCGACGCATACATGCGATACATATAGTCACGCTCTTCCTCGGTGACCATTTCGAGAGTCAGCTCATCATGGTTCCGCAGGAACATGGCCCACTGACACGTCTCCGGGATTGGCGGAGTCTGCTCCAGAATGTCAATGATCGGCGTCCGATCCTCCATCCGTACGGCCATGAACAGCCGCGGCATCAAGGGAAAATGAAAGGCCATATGGCATTCGTCACCCCGGCCTTCGCCTAAATACTTAACCGCATCTTCCGGCCATTGATTCGCCTCGGCCAGAAGCATGCGATCACCAAACTTTTCGTCCACATGTCGGCGCAGTGCCTTCAGGTACGCGTGGGTTTCCTCGAGGTTCTCGCAATTGGTTCCTTCGCGCTCATAGAGATAGGGCACGGCGTCCAATCGCAGTCCGTCCACCCGGAGCTCAAACCAGAAATCCAGCACGCGGGTAATCTCCTCGTGCACGACCGGGTGATCGAAATTCAAGTCGGGTTGATGGGAATAAAAACGGTGCCAGTAGTGCGAGTTCGCGATCGGATCCCACGTCCAGTTCGACTGTTCGAAGTCGCGGAAGATAATCCGGGCGTCGGTATATTTATCGGTCGTGTCGCTCCAGACATAATAGTCGCGCCAGACACTCCCTTTCCCGGCCCGCCTCGCTCGCTGGAACCACGGGTGTTGGTCGGAGGTGTGATTGATGACAAGTTCGGTGATCACCCGGAGCGAACGCCGGTGCGCTTCTTTCAGAAACTCCTTGAAGTCGTCCAATGTGCCATAAATCGGATTGATGGCATAATAGTCGGCGATGTCATAGCCGTCGTCCCGCAGCGGCGACGGATAAAACGGCAGGAGCCAAACAGTGGAGATTCCGAGGTCCTGCAGATAGTCGAGCTTCTGCGTGAGACCGCGGAAGTCCCCAATGCCATTGCCATCGCTATCAAAAAACGAACGGACGTGTGCCTGATATATGACGGCATTGCGATACCACATTGGATCCGGCGCGGGCGAAGGGTCGGTGAGGCGGGACGGCATTAGATTACATGAAATAGTCGAAGTCCTGTTCAGAACGGACGCGGCGCCGCAGGCGGAAGATCGCCGCTGGAACCTGCTGCGGATCCAGCCGCACAAAGTTTTCCGCTCCCCGCCAGAGATAGCGTGCTCCGCTCAAGAGGTCGTGCACCTGAAACGTGTCGTTCGGCTCCACCCCGAGTTCCTTGAGGTCGAGGGCGGTCGTTCCCTCCTGGAGATGGTGGGGATCGAGATTCACTACGGTAAGAATTATATTCTCCCGATCCAGGGTGCGTTTGCTGTAAGCCAGCAGCTGCGGGTTGTCGGTCGGGTGAAACGCGAGCAGATCGTTGCTCTGCAAAGCGGCGTTCTCGCGGCGGATCGCATTCACGCGGGTAATTAACGGCTCCACGCTCCCAGGCGCGTCCAACTGCCAGGCTTTCAACTCGTATTTCTCCGAGTTAAGATACTCTTCGCCACCAGCCTTGAAGGCATCGCTGACGCACAGCTCGTAGGCGGGTCCGTAAATCCCGTAGCTGGCGCCCAGCGTGGCCGCGAGGACGAAGCGGGCCCTGAAGGCCGGCCGGCCTCCAAACTGGAGGGATTGCGGCAGAATATCCGGCGTGTTCGGCCATAGATTCGGCCGAAAGAAATCCCGTACCGGCGACTGCGTCAGTTCCGTCAAATAATCGCTCAGCTCGGAACGCGTATTGCGCCAGGGGAAGTAATTATAGGACTGCGTGAAGCCGAGCTTCGCCAAATTATATTTTACCTTCGGACGCGTGAATGCCTCCGAGAGGAAAATCAACTCCGGACGCGTCTCTTTGAGTCCACGAATACACCACTCCCAAAAGGGAAACGTTTTGGTATGCGGGTTATCGACGCGAAAGATCGTCACGCCCTCCTGCGCCCAAAATTCGATTACGCTTCTCGCCTCCTGCCAGAGTGCCCGCCAGGAATCGCTCTCAAAGTCGAAGGGATAGATATCCTGATATTTTTTGGGCGGATTCTCAGCGTACTGAATACTCCCGTCGGGACGGTGCTTAAACCATTCCGGGTGTTCGCGCACATACGGGTGATCCGGGGAGCACTGAAAGGCGATATCGAGCGCCACCTCGATTTGATGCTGTTTCGCCTGATCCAACAAATGGTGAAAATCGTCCATCGTTCCCAACTGCGGATGGATCGCTTTGTGTCCGCCGTCCTCACTCCCAATTCCCCAGGGGCTACCTGGATCCTCCGCAGTGGCTTCCGTCGTATTATTGCGCCCTTTGCGGAAGGATTTTCCGATCGGATGAATCGGCGGAAGGTAAAGGACATCGAAGCCCATCGCGGCGATCCGAGGCAACTGCGCCTCCACGTCGCGCAAGGTTCCATGCCGTTTCCCATCCGAGCCGCACGACCGCGGAAACAACTCGTACCACGCCCCGTAGCGCGCGCGAACCGGCTCGGCCCACACCTCGAGTTCCCGTTCGAAGCGCGTCGCCAGCGAGCGGTCGGGATATTGATTCAAGACCGCCCGCATGCCCGCATGCCGCGCACTCGCGACGCGAGCCGCGGAGTTGACGGGCTCGTCCCCGCTCAACTCCCGCACCCAACGTTCCAGCAGCGCCCGATCTTCCCCTGCGGCCCGCTCAAGAGCGCTTCGTCCCAGTTCCGCGCCCACGCGAAGCTCGACCGCCATGTCCTGCCCGGCGGCGAGTTTGATGGCGAAATCATGCTCCCAGGTTTTGGAATGGTCGACCCACGCTTCGATGGTATAGCGATACCGACCGATGCGCTCGACCGGAAAACTCGCCCGCCAGCGGTCGTTAGCGACGTGAACCATCTCCCGCTCTTCCCAATCCGCCGCGTCTTCGGTTTTATAACGTAACACCGCAGATAGTACATCGTGGCCGTCGGCAAATATATCCGCGTCGACGATCACCTCTTCGCCCACCACGCGCTTGATCGGGTAGCGGCCACAATCGATCTGAGGCGAGACATCCTCAATGAGCACACGCTGACGTCCGTCATCAGCGGCGGGAAGCGAAGGAGAGGAATCCATGGTTGAACGCATCACGCCGCAGCCCGGTTGGACGCGTCCTCGGAAGTGCGCTCGACTGTGGCCAAATCCTCGACCGCCAGCCACTCGGGCTGAGGCCGCTCCTCGGATAGGGCATGACTGATCTTCCGCTTTTCCATTGCCTAACGAATGACAGCATCGCCGTCCATGGGTTCAAAAACGGCCTCTCCGAATGATGAAGACTATGCACTCGCCGAGCTCACTTCATTGGAGCCCCGCCGCCGAATCCGATCGCGGCGGGAAACCCCGAACGTGCTCATCGGACGAATTCGTAGGTTCTTCGCACCTTTCAGTGGATAAACGCGGGGCAGGCGGGCCTCGGAATTGATACAGGGGAACGAAGAAAACGAAGGGGTGCGCCAGGAAGATTGGATCTTCGTTTCCTCCGTTA
>CAYVDZ010000010.1:5410-22458 GCA_964450575.1 uncultured Opitutus sp. | reverse complement strand
TTTTAGGCCCGCCCGCAGGCGAAACGTCCAGACGAGGCCGTCGGGCGAAACGCTCCAGGATTCGGCGACGGCGGGCAGCGGGTTGGTGGTTTTCTCGTCGAGGATGGTGAGTCCTTCGAAGAGGGTGTTGACGATAATCTGGTCGCTGAGAATGGACGCGAGATGGGGATCGAGATCGGCGGGCTCGGCGGCATTGCCGACCAGGAGGGTGCGCGTGCGAATCCCCTCGGCGACGGGGGTTTCGCGTTGGCCGCAGCCGGTGATGGCCAGGATTACCGCTAAAAGGACGAAGGCACCACGGAAGGACGGACGCATGGGAGGGAAGGCAATGCCGGTTCTGCACGAGTGGCAAAACTGATTTCCGGAGTCTGGCGGGACTGTTGGGATCGCGAGTTCGAGAAACGAAGGCGTAGTAATCCGCAGCTGCGGGCTGGATTGCCGCTGGCGGCCGAGCCTCCACCGCAGTGACAAGTGTTTGAACGCGAAGCAGAGTCTTCCGATCCCGGCAGGTTGCGGACATCGCAGGCTTCCGCATTTTTGTACGGAGTTTCTGCGTAATCTTCTAATAATCCAGGCAGTCCCGCGTCTAACGAGAGAACCCTCATGTTCACTTCCACCCCGAACTCCCGGGCTCCCTCGCATGAAGACTCCCGCGGTTTTCTGGAACGTACCATTGCCGATCAACAAACGCCGTTGCTGCGCTACGCCACGCGCCTGCTTAACGATCCCGATCGGGCGCGTGATGTCGTGCAGGATACGTTTGTTAAACTCATGGCGCAGCCGGCGGAGGCGGTTAACGGGCACACCGTCGAGTGGTTGTTTACGGTATGCCGAAACCGCGCGCTCGATGTCCTGCGCAAGGAGGGCCGCATGAAACGCTTTGATGATGGGGAGATGGAAGCGGTGACGGCCGCCGAGCCGCGTCCGGGTCGCGCGCTGGAGCAGGCCGAAACGCAGACGGCGATCCTGGAACTGATCGAGCGTTTGCCGCCAAACCAACAAGAGGTGGTGCGGCTCAAGTTTCAAAATGGCTTTAGCTACAAGGAAATCTCCCGGATCACCGCTCTGTCGGTGAGCAACGTGGGCTTTCTGATCCATACCGCCGTTGCGCGTCTGCGCACGGAATTCGCCGCTCAGCGGCCGTAAGGAGACTGCACCGATGAACGACTTTCAGCTTTTACCCAACGACCCGAAACTCACCGCCTATGCGCTGGGCGAACTCGAGCCGTACGAGCGTGCCGAGGTCGAAGCCGTCCTGCGCGCAAATCCCGCACTGCAGCGTGAGGTGGAGGAAATCCGCGCCGCCGTTCAACACCTCGAAGTTGCGTTTGCGACTGAGGCCGCGGACTTGCCGTTTGATATAAGCAAGGGCAAGCAACCAGAGGCGGTGCCGGCGGGAGAGGCTGGTCGCGTTGGGGACACCTATCGTAAACCGGGCGGCGCCGGAAAGATTCTGCGCCTTCCGCAGGTTTACTATATAGTCGGCGGACTGGCGGCGGCGGGCTTTGCGGTGATGGTCGCGCTGCACCGCGATGAGTTTGAAATCCGCGAGCAGGCGCGGGTTGAAGCGCTCCGCGTCGCGATGCAAAAGCGCGGAGAGGCCGCGCTCGCTCAGGCGGGCACGAAGGTCATGACAATTGAGCTACCGGCTGAGTCCGTGTTTGCCGCGGCGGCTGATGCGTCGGTGGCGGCGGGGAGCAATCCTGCATCCGCTCCGGCCCTACAAAGACCGACTCCGACGCTTCGGGCGGTCGCGCCTGGAGGGCTTTCATTACTCGCGCAGGCGAAGACGGAAACGGACGCGCGGATGCGGGAGAAATCGTTTGCGGATGCGAGTGCCAGGCAGACTGTCGCCGGGCGAGACGCCGGTCGGGGGACCGGGATTGCATCGGTTGATGGCCAAGCGCCGGCAAAGGCCTCCCCGGCTCAGGCCCGTCTGGTAGCGTCCAATGGTACACTCACGCTGTCGCCCCCCGGGGCGGCACCCTCGACTGGATTTGGTGGAGTACGCGACCTGAGCAGTGCGACCGACGTGACGGGTGGTGTCACTGCGCCCTCCGCGGCGAGCACGTTGCCGAGCATACGTGCGCTCGATGCCCGGTTTGCTCCGGCCGGCGGGCTCGACCTCTATCCGGGCCCGCATCGGAGCCTGCCGGAGCCGGGCGGCACGGTCGTTGCCGGCGTGCCGCACAACACCGAGTCGTATTCGTTTATTCGTGACAACGCGTTTCTGGGCGTCGCGCAGAATCCGCTGTCCACGTTTTCGGTCGATGTGGATACGGCCAGTTACACCAATGTGCGTCGCCTGTTTGCGAGCCGAAGTCTGCCGCCGCCGGACGCAGTGCGGATCGAAGAACTCCTGAATTATTTCTCGTATCGTTATCCGGCTCCGACGAATGGGGCGCCGTTTGCCGTATCGATGGAAGTGGCCGATGCGCCCTGGGCGACGGCGCATCGTTTGGTGCGGATTGGACTGAAAGGCCGGGAAGTCGCCGCCGCGTCGCGGCCTGCGGCCAATCTCGTGTTTCTCCTCGATGTTTCAGGCTCGATGAATCAGCCCAACAAACTGCCGCTCGTGAAGGAGTCGCTCCGTTTGCTGCTCGGGAAACTGCGGCCCGATGATCGGGTGGCAATCGTGACGTATGCGGGGAGTTCGGGGCTGGTGTTGCCCTCGACCCCGGTCGCACGGTCCAGGGAGATCCTCGCGGCGGTCGATACCTTGCAGTCCGGTGGTTCGACCAATGGGTCGATGGGGATCCACCTTGCCTATGATATAGCGAAAGCAAACTTCCTGGCTGACGGCGTGAATCGCGTGATCCTATGTACGGATGGAGACTTTAATGTCGGCGTGACCGGCCCCGGTGATCTGGTCCGGTTGATTGAGGAGAAGGCGAAATCCAAGGTGTTTCTCACGGTGCTCGGATTTGGCATGGGCAACCTCAAGGATGGTACGCTGGAGCAGCTCGCCAATAAAGGAAACGGGCACTACGGCTATATCGACAACCGGCGTGAGGCGCAGCGGATGCTGGTGGATGATCTCACCAGCACGCTCGTAACGATTGCGAAAGACGTGAAGATCCAGGTGGAGTTCAACCCGGCGAAGGTGGCGAGCTATCGACTGATTGGGTACGAAAACCGCGTGTTGGCAAAGGAGGATTTCAATAATGACCAGGTCGATGCCGGCGAGATCGGGGCCGGGCATACGGTCACGGCGCTCTATGAAATCGTGCCGGTGATGGCGGGAGCGGACTCAGGGGTGGTGGCGGCACCGGTGGACGAGCTGCGCTACCAGACGAAGCCGGTCACGCCCGTCGTGCCGGCGGCTTTGGCGAACGAGTTGCTCACTGTGAAAGTGCGCTATAAAGAGCCACACGGCGACGTTAGCCAGAAGCTGGACTTCCCGCTCACGGACGCTGGGACGAGCTTTGAGAAAGCGAGCGGGGACTTTCGCTTTGCGGCCGCGGTTGCGCAGTTCGGGATGATCCTGCGGAAGTCGGAGCATCGCGGCACGGCCACGCTGGGTCACGTGATGGCCTGGGCGGCGGATACCGCGAACATCACCGATGATCCGCGCGGCGAGCGCACGGAGTTTCTCGAACTCGCGCGGCAGGCGCTGGAGTTATTGCGTACGGAGTGAGCCGGAAGTGATACAGACATTCCTGTCTGTAGTTTCGTTTTCCAACCTAATCCAATTCCTATACAGACAGGAATGTCTGTATCACTTCGGCACGACAAGTTGGTTGTCGATCGTGAGGCCGGGGGCGGCTTGTTGCACGACGGCGGCGGCGGATTGCTTGTGGCGTTCCGTGGGAACGGTTCCGGTGAGTCGGAAGGTGCCGCTTTCAGCCGCGACGATGATGGTGACGCCCGCGAGTTCGTCCTGACGATTCAGTGCCTGGCGCGCAGCGCTCAAGGCCATGTCAGGATGCCGCTGCTCATCTGACAGAAATGTCAGCGTGCGACGGTTGACGGATCGGGGGAGCATTCGCGCTTCTCTCCCGGTGGTCGCCGTTTGCCGCAAGGATGCCCCGAGCGTCCGATCACGCCTCGCTTCAGCCGACCGCCGACTCCGGTCGCCCCAATCAGTGTTCCCAGCGATGCCGCTCTTGGCTGCAGCGCGCAAACCGCATATGTACTCCATGAACCCCTCTTCCCCCCGACTTCGGTATTGGTCGCTTGCGGCGCTGCGCCCGTGCGGCGTCATCTCCGTCCTGACGTTCCTGCTGGCGTTTTCCGCGGCCGCTCAAACGGCTGGTACCGGCACGATTATTGGGCGGGTTTTCAATCCCGCCACGCAGGAATACGTGCGTAATGCCGAGATTCAGATCGAAGGAACCAACCAGGTTATCTATTCAGCTGACGATGGCTCCTATGTACTGGCCAATGTCCCGGCGGGAGCGCGGACCCTTTCGGTAACGTATACTGGATATAATCGGGAAACGTCCTTTGTGAACGTATCCGCCGGTCAGACCGCGACGCGCGATTTCGATCTGAGAGGCACGACCTTTCAGCCGGGCGCGAAGGCGGGCGAGGCGGTCGTGCTCGGTCAGTTTGTTGTCTCGAGTGAGCGGGAAGGAAATGCCAAGGCGATCATGGAGCAGCGCGCGGCGATCAATGTGAAGAGCGTGGTCTCCTCGGATAACTTTGGCGATATCACGGGCGGCACCGTGGGTGAGTTTATCAAGTACCTGCCGGGCGTCGTGATGGACTATGTCGACTCCGATGCTCGCACTGCGCGCATTGGCGGCCTGGATCCACGCTATACGGGCGTGAGCGTGGATGGCATGACGATGGCGAGCGCGCCCTCGGCCTCTTTTGGAGGCAACTCGCGTCAATTCGAATTTGAGCAGGCGTCGATCAATGGGATTGAGTCGATCGAACTTAACCGGACAACGACCGCGAGCATGGATGCTGACTCGCCGGCGGGTCGCATCAACATGCGCAGCCGAAGTGCGTTTGATCGGAAGCGGCGCGAAATTACTGCTCAGGTTACGTTGACGGCCAATCAGTATACGATGGATTGGACGAAATCCACCGGGCCCTACGACGGTGAAGACTATAAGATTCGTCCGGGCTTCGTGTTCTCTTACGCCGAAGCGTTCAAAGGCCGCTTCGGCGTTCAGCTCACCCTGGGAGGAAACACCGTGGCGACGGAGCAGGCTGGCGTCGGGCATACCTTCAATCGGGCGAATGTCGCGCGCGGGCCAGTGATCACGCAGATCGCCTTTCGCGACGCGCCGAAGCTCTCGACCCGCGCTTCCTTCAATCTCAACACTGATTACAAGTTCTCGCCTCATCTTTCGGCTTCATTGCGGACGTCGGGCTCGCATTTCGACGATGGCACGAATCTTCGCCAGATCGTCTTCTTCGTTAACCCGGCCCAGGTCTCGGCTGATTCCACGCTCACCGACTTGGCGGCGTTGGCGACGGCCAATGCGAACACCCGGGTGCAGATCAACACCAGCCGGCGGAATAAATTAAACGATACCGTCACGTATACTCCGAAGCTGGAATACAAGCGGGGCGACGTGAATGTGACACTGGGCGGCGGATATTCCCGCAGCCGAACCGCGTACGAGCAGTTGACGAAGGGCTACTTTCAGGCTGTCACCAATCGGCTGACGCGCATGAGCTGGCACGGTGAGCGGTCGAGCCAGACTTCGGGGGACTGGAAGATGTCGCAGCTCTCGGGTCTGCCGTGGGATGATCCAGCCAGTTACAATCGCACCGATCCCTATAGCAATAATACCAACGCGACGCCGCAGTCGGCCCGGAATCAGATCTGGGTGGGATACCTGGATGCGAAGAAGACGGTGACTATTTTGGGGCTGCCGGTTCAGATTGGCACCGGGTTGAAGGTGAAGCAATCGGTCTACGACTTGGAAAAGAGTGGCGCGCTTCAATACACGTATGTCGGTGCGGCCGGTTCAATGACTGCCCCCACCACCATTCTGCCGACCTTGAAGGGAGTCGAATACAACCCGAAAGTCGGCGGCAACATGCCTTTCGTGGGAATTCCGCTGACCGACCCTTACACGACGCATGACCTCTTCATCGCCAATCCCTCGCACTTCAGGCCCAATCTGATCAATAATCATATCAACGAAAATTACAGCTCCCGATCGGTCAAAGAGCAGATCGATGCGGGTTACGTGGAGGGCAACACGCGTTGGGGGGCTTTGCGGGTGAATCTTGGAATTCGGCAAGAGAAGACCCGGACGATTGGTAAAACCCAGAACCTGATTCCTGCGTCGCTGGTGCAGCAGGCGGGTTTCACTCCTAATACGATTCCGTTCATTGACTATCAGTACCGCGATGGCCAGCGGGAGAGCAAATACGGGAGCTATGATAACACGTTCCTGAGCGGGGGGGCGAAGTATGCGCTCACCAAGAACCTCAATTTCCAGCTGGCTGGCAGCCAGTCGATTGGACGGCCGAGTTATGGCAATATTGCGGGGGTTATCTCGATCAATGAGACCAACGAGACGATTCAGATTCCGAATCCCGACCTAAAGCCAGAGACGTCCGACAAGATCTTTGCCAGCGTACAATACTATCTCGAGCCGGCGGGAACGATCACCGTTTCGGGTTTCCGCCTTTGGGTGGAAAACATGGGTGTATCCAATCAGTCGATCACGGCCGAAGAGGCAGGCTATGCGGGCGATCCTGAGTATGCCACGTACACCTTTCTCCGCCCTAGCAATGCGCAGGGGACGCGAAAAATCGATGGGGTCGAGGTCGAATACAGTCAGCAACTCGTGTTTCTTCCGCGAGCGCTGCAAGGGTTCAGCCTCTTCGGCTCGATCTCCCGCACGGCGGCTGATTCCCGGATCGCCAACCACGTGCCGAAGTCGGCGAACGGAGGCGTCCGCTATAGTAATCAGAAATTCAACGCGCAGCTCCGGAACACCTGGTCGGCGGCTCGTTTCAATTCGCAGAACGCCAATGAGGAGATCTGGCAGTATGAGCGCATCATGTTCGATTTCAGTGGGGGTTACCGGATTAACGACACCTACGAGATCACCTTGTCGGGTCGCAATATCCTGAATTCCCCAATCCGCACGTACTCGAATGAGCCTGGGATTCTCCGTGTGATTAATCGGTACGGCGCCGCCTGGACGATCGGAGTGCGCGGGAAATTCTAATGGTTTGATTATCCTCGTGGATCACGCTGCCGGCGTTGCCGTTGGCGAAGTGATGGCGGCGCCTTTTCAGGCGCCGCTTTTTCGTGGGAGCTTGGTCGGCTGCGGTTGGCCCGATTTCTGGGATTCGAGCGGGTAGCCCGGGGTGTAAGTAGTTAGAAACTTGTGGATTATGCCGCCGCCATGGTGGTGTGGATGGCACCCGTTTTTCCAGCGGCCTGAAGCCTCGGGAAGAGCAGGCAGGAATGCCTGCTTCACGACTGGGCAAGCGATCCGGCTTGACCACGTTTTTGCAGCGCGCACCCATATCGCCTGCTTCCCCTCGCTTGTCCGAGGGAGATGCAGTCAGCCAGAGCAGTCCGTGCCCGTCATTCGGCGGACTCAGTCGCAAACCTCAGTCTTACCTATTCATGAACCCCTCATCGCTTTGTTATCGGCGGCGCCTTTTCGCGGCGCTGCGTTTGTCGTTCGTCGTGCCGCTGCTGGCGCTGCTCTTTGGGCTTTCGGCCGCCGCCCAAACGAGTGTCACCGGTTCCATCCAAGGACGAATTTTTAATCCGGCGACCCAGGAGTATGTCCGTAACGCCGAGATCCAAATCGAAGGCACCAATCAAGTTACTTACTCCGGCGATGATGGCTCGTATGCGCTGGTCAACGTGCCTTCCGGCGAGCGCACGCTTTCGGTGACCTATACCGGATACAATCGCGAGACGTCGTTGGTCAACGTGACGAGCGGGCAGACGGCCACGCGCGACTTTGAGCTCAAGGGCACCACCTTTCAACCCGGTTTAAAACCGGGGGCGAACGATGCCATTGTGCTGAGTCAGTTTGTGGTTTCGAGCGAACGGGAAGGCAATGCCAAGGCGATCATGGAGCAGCGCGCCGCCATCAACGTGAAGAGCGTGGTTTCCTCGGACAATTTCGGGGACATCACCGGCGGAACGGTGGGTGAGTTTATTAAGTACCTCCCCGGCGTCGTGATGGACTATGTCGATTCCGATGCGCGGACGGCTCGCATTGGCGGTCTTGATCCGAAGTATACCGGCGTAAGCGTCGACGGCATGACAATGGCGAGCGCGCCCTCGGCCTCGTTTGGTGGTAACTCGCGCCAGTTTGAATTCGAACAGGCCTCCATTAACGGCATCGAATCGATTGAACTCAATCGCACGACGACCGCGAGCATGGATGCCGACTCCCCGGCGGGTCGCATTAACATGCGCAGCCGGAGCGCGTTTGATCGGAAGAGCCGCGAGATCACGGCGCAGCTGACGATGACAGCCAATCAGTATACGATGGACTTGAAGAAGACGCCTGGACCGTACGACGTCGATGATTACAAGATCCGTCCGGGCTTCGTCTTTTCCTATGCCGAAGCGTTCAAGGGACGATTTGGCGTCCAGCTCACGCTCGGAGGCAACACGGTCGCGACCGAACAAGCCGGTGTCACCCATACGTTCAATTACGCTGATGCAGCGCGTGGGCCGGTAATCAGCCAGATTGCGTTTCGCGATGCGCCCAAGCTCTCGACGCGCGGTTCGATCAACTTTAATGTCGACTACAAATTCTCGCCCAACCTCTCGGTTTCATTGCGGACGTCCGGTTCGCATTTCGACGACGGCACCAATCTTCGTCAGATCGTCTTCTTCGTGAATCCGGCCCAAGTGACGCCGGGATCATCGTTGACGAACATGACGGCGCTGGCGACGGCCAACGCCAACACCCGGGTCCAGATCAACACCAGCCGGCGTAACAAGCTCAACGATACGGTTACCTATACCCCGAAGCTTGAATACAAGCGTGGGGACGTGAACGTGACGTTGGGCGGTGGCTATTCCCGCAGTCGGACTGCCTACGAGCAGTTGACGGACGGATACTTCCAGGCGGTCACCAATCGCCTCACCCGGATCAGCTGGCAGGGGGAGCGCACGAGCGTGACCGATGCGGATTGGAATATGACGCAGCTCTCGGGTTTGCCCTGGACCGATCCAGCGAGTTACAACCGGACCGATCCCTATACCAATAATGCCAACGCCACCCCCCAATCCGCTCGCAACCAAATCTGGGTCGGATATCTCGATGGGAAGAAGACGGTGAATGTCTTCGGGCTGCCGGTTCAGGTTAGTACGGGAGTGAAGGTGAAGCAGTCGGTGTACGACCTCGAGAAGAACGGCGCTCTGCAATACACGTATGTGGGCGCCGCGGGCTCGATGATCGCTCCGACGACCATGATTCCCACGCTGACGCGGTTTCCGTATGATGCCCGGGTTGGCGGCAATATTTCGACTTTGGGTATCCCGCTGACGGATCCCTACACGACGCGTGACCTGTTTGTCGCGAATCCATCGCACTTCACGCCCAACCTGATTAATAATCATATTAACGAAAACTATAGCTCACGGTCGGTGAAGGAGCAGATCGATGCGGGATACGTGGAAGGCAACACGCGTTGGAATGCGCTACGGCTGAACCTCGGCATTCGGCATGAGCGCACCCGCACCGTCGGCAAGACGCAGAATCTGATTCCAGCGTCTCAGGTGCAACAAGCCGGGTTCACGCCCAATACGATTCCATATGTTGATTATCAATATCGTAACGGCCAGCGGGACAGCAAATACGGCAGCTATGATAATACTTTTCTGAGTGGCGGCGCGAAGTACGCGCTGACCAAGAACCTCAATTTCCAGCTCGCCGGCAGTCAGTCCATCGGTCGTCCGAGTTACGGCAATATTGCGGGGGTGATTGCGATCAACGAGACGAACGAAACCATTCAAATTCCCAATCCTGATCTGAAGCCGGAGACGTCCGACAAGATCTTCGCGAGCGTTCAATACTATCTTGAGCCCGCCGGAACGATCACGGTTTCGGGATTCCGGCTTTGGGTCGAAAACATGGGCGTGACCAATCAAACGATCTCGGCCGCCGAGGCCGGTTACGCCAACGATCCGGAGTACGCCACCTATACGTTCCTGCGTCCGGGGAATGCGGCGGGGACCATCGAGATCGATGGCGTTGAGGTGGAGTATAGTCAGCAACTCGTGTTCCTGCCGCGGGCCTTGCAAGGATTCAGTGTCTTCGGTTCGATCTCGCGGACCAAGGCGGGTGCCCGTCTGGCGAATCACGTTCCGAAGTCGGCGAACGGCGGAATCCGGTATAGCAATCGGACGTTCAATGCGCAGATCCGCTCCACGTGGTCGGCCGCGCGTTTCAACTCGGCGAATGCCACCGAGGAGCTCTGGCAGTACGAGCGGATCATGTTCGATTTCAGCGGTGGCTATCGGATTAACGACACCTACGAAATCACGCTGTCGGGTCGCAACATCCTCAACTCGCCGATCCGCACGTATTCGAACGGACCCGGTCTCCTGCGCGCGATCAATCGTTACGGTGCCGCCTGGACGATCGGGGTGCGCGGAAAGTTCTAATCAATCGACCCTACCGACGGCTGAGCGCGACCGAGTCGTTCAGTCGTTATAGATTTTGCCCACTATTCGGGGCGCCTCTGCGGAGGCGCCGCTTTTCTTGACGCAGGACGGACGCGTGAGTTTACGGAAATACCGTCGAGGCATTTCTCCTCTGCCGAGCACCACCGGATTTGTTCGCCTGATGTGATTCACGGCCAAATTTGTTGGCAGTGTCGATCGACTGGTGCCGAATCGTTCGATCATAAATTTACTTCGAGTGGACTCACCCGGAGGGCCCTGGGCTCGATGGCGATGAGGCGTTCGGTCGCTTTTCGAGTGACGCGATCCTCCGGGTTTTATGGATTTGGTACTTCGTAGATCTCCACCATTCCCGCACCGGTGGTGCGATTAGCCCCACTGACAACGGCGCTGTAGTTACCCGGCATCAGCGTGATCAGGATCGCGGCGTCTTTACTGCCCTTGGTGAAGGGAAACGCGCCCGTGGCTTTCATCGTCGCCACGCTTGATGACAGTGACAGGCCCTTTGCCGCCGACGGAACCGGGACCGGGGGCGGCCACCATGAGGATCAGGGTTTCGGTATCGCTGCTGGCAGCATTGGTCGCGCGCAGCGTGAGGTTGTAGACTCCGGGAGCGGTGATAGTTCCGGTGATCTTCGATGACGAAAACGTCAGGCCTGCCGGCAGCCCCGTCGCGGTGAACGAGGTCGGTGAATTCGTTCCCGTGATGGTGTAAGCGAACGGCGTACCCGCGGCGATCGTCGCCGTGAGTGGACTCGTGATTGAGGGAACCGCCGCGGAGCCACCTGCAGGCGTGACGGTGAGGATGAGCGTTTTGCTATCGCTGCCGGTCGCGTTCGTTACGCCCACAGTGATATTATAGACACTGGCGGTGGCGACCGAACCGGTGATGTTCGGCGACGTAAACGTCAGCCCAGCTGGGAGCCCGGTCGCACTGAAGGACGTGGGCGAGTTTGATCCCGTGATGATATAGGAAAACGATGCGCCCGCGACGACCGCCGCCGTGAGCGGGCTCGTGACGACTGGGCGGTGACCGCACTGCCGGACGTCGGTGTGAAGGTGGCCGTGGCAGTGGACGTTCCACCCGCGAACCAATGGGTGGCCGCGTCACGAATGTTCGGGGTGGCGCCGCCGATCACGGTGATCGAAACAGGCGTCGTACCGGTATACGATACCGGTACGGTCCACGTCGTGCCAGAACCCGTCACGGCGCCGATGGTCGCGCCGGGACTCGAGTGAAAATCACCCGCGCTCACGCCCGTTACCGTCTCGCTAAACACCAAGGTCAGGTTGACGGGCGAGGCCGGGACCGGGGCGGGCGTGGCGAAACTGGATACCGTTGGCAGGGAGGTATCAGGAGGCGGGGCGTTATTGACGGGGTAAGCAGCCGTTGCCGCAATTCCGCTTCCGACAAACGCGTTGCCCACCACATCTGAGATTCCGGTACCGGCCGACTTGATCGCCATCTGGAGAGAGCCGGATGTTCCTGTATAGTTGAACCCGACGTAGTACGTGGCCGTGGTCGGACCCGGGGTGACGCTGGTGAGCGTGGCACCTGCGGCGAGCGTGACGTTGGCCTGGAAATCGGACGCATCCACGCCCGACACCCGTTCGCTGAATGTGATGACCATCCGGGCGCTCGTGGGGGTAGCGGTCGCGGTGTCGAGTTCGAAACTGGTGACAGTGGGCCGGATGGTATCAGCGCCCGATTGACCGAAGGCCGGCAGAGCCGTGGCGATCAATGCGGAGAGAAGCGGTCGCAAGGACCGTATTCGCGTTCGGCCTCGAGTCCGACCTTTGGTATCGGCGTCGGAGCCCAACAGTGGGGTTTGGGGAGCGACTGACGTGGTAAACGCAGCCGTCGTGGATTTGGACCATATTGGGTTAGTCATGCGGACCCACTCTACCGGCCCCGGGGCTGGGCCGTAGATAGGGTAAGGACCTATTCTCCGGCCGGGTAATGGCGGGGCAACCTCGTGGGATTTCCGCGGAGGGGTGGCAAGTGGTTGTGCCGTAGCCCGCTGCTGGTTTTTAGCGCTGGGCGCACCCCGGACACCTGCTCAGCCCACGTGCAACCGCCGGGCGAACGGGCTTGGCGACTGGGGCAATCCACTCAGTCGGAAAGCCCATCTGAATGCCATGGATTGCCGCGCGCTTGTTCCGCGGGCTTCTTCGTCTAGAAATACGTGTAGTCATCACGAGTCCCGTTTCGTGGGTTGTGGTGATCCAGCTGGATGGCCACGTCCCGCTCCGCGGGACTGGGTTCATTGCCCATTCCATGCAAGCGCCCGGGCTTGGTTTGGCGTTTCGCGATAACCAGGGAAGGTGTGAAATTTCCGGGCTCGTCTATCCCGTAAGACCTGCAATTGCCACGGGCGGAGTTCCGTCGTCGTCGGATCACCGGAGTTCGATTGCGCGAGTCGGCTTCCGGCTTTACGGCAGCGGCACCTGCGAAAGGTGCGTGAGATACGCCACGAGGTCGCGACGCTGCGTGGTGGTCAGCGTTTCGAGGAGGCCATCGGGCATCATTGAGTAGGGGGAGGTCTCGACCGCCGCGACGTCGGCTCGTTCGACCGTGTGGGTTTCGGTCATGCCTCGCACGGTCAGCGTGCGCGTGGACTGCGCCGCAATAAACCCATTAAGAGTTCGACCGTCTTTTAGTTTCACCACCGTGTTCCGATAGTCGGCCGTCACGACGGCGCTGGGGTCCAGGGTATTTTCGAGCACGTAATCGAGATTGTCGCGTCCGGCCCCGGTGAGGTCGGGTCCAATGTCTCCGCCGTGGCCGTATAGACGGTGACACGCCCCGCAGAGATTGGCGAAGAGCACGCGACCCTGCGACTTGTCGGCGGCTGCGAGCACGTCCGGCGTCAGCTCGGCTTTGAACCGCGCGATGACCTTCTCCTTGTCGTCCTTGGACTCCCGGAGTTCGCCCCAGGTTTGGGCGAGTTGCGCCGTGAGTTCGGCATCGCCAAAGCTGCGAATCTGGCGGGCGTGAAACGGA
Source organism: uncultured Opitutus sp. (assembly GCA_964450575.1). Classification (GTDB taxonomy): domain Bacteria; phylum Verrucomicrobiota; class Verrucomicrobiia; order Opitutales; family Opitutaceae; genus ER46. Next base: position 8,872 of record CAYVDZ010000010.1, on the reverse strand, counting down.
GTGATCACGGAGCGCGGAATTCGGCCGGCGTCCACCTGACGGAGGAGGGCGCGAGCGAAGGCGGGCCGCGAGACGAGGGTTTCGACGATCGACGCCCGTTCGGAATGGTGAAAGGAAGAGAACGCAGCGACGAGTCGGTCGCCGATCGCCGGGTCGTTGAAAAGCGCGAGCCCACGGGCGGCGACGGTATTAAGGAAACGCACGCGCAAGACCTGCTCGCAGATTCGTCGCAGATCGGGCGGGCGATTCTCGATCAGCGCGCGGAGAGCCGCCATGCGCGCGGGGAGTTCCGCCTTGGGATCGAGCGCGATCGCTTTCACATCGTCGAGAGCCCGGCCGTCGCCGAAGAGAATATTCAGATCCCGGATACGCTCGAGCAGCGCGGCGGGAGCCGCGCGGTCGAGAGCCGCGATGAAGACGTTCCACGCTGCGGGTTTCGGTGCTTGTCGCCAGCCGTTTAGCCCCTCGCCAATTCCGGCGATGAGATCGGCTTTGAACTCGGCCGAGTTGGTGGTGGCGGCGGCGATGAGGGCGTTAAGCGCGGTCGGGTTTTTCTCAATGTCCCCGGCGAGTCGGCGCGCGATCAATCGCCGGGTGGTGGGCAACGCGCAGTCGCGTCCGATCTTCGCGAGCGCATCTGGAGCGACTTCGGCCACGGGGATGAGTCCGTACCAGATCAGCAATGGCAGGTTGTGATCGCCCGCGTCTTCGCTGCGGCCAGTGAGCGCGCGGGCGAGATCGACCCGGTCCGGCGGATCGAGGCGTTGCAGCACCGAAGCGAGTGCGAGACGCACCAAGCCCGAAGAATCGGAGCGGGCCATCCCGATGAAGGTATCGAGGAGGTTGCGATCGACCGCAGGAAAGACGGCGCTGCGCGCCGGGCGCTGGCTCAGCACCGAATCCAATGGCCAGTGATCGGTGAGCAAGCGAATCGCCCAGGTGCGAAGGTGTTCATTTTCGTGCTGGAGTTGCTCGCGTAGAAACGGCCCGTTGGCGGCACCGAGGCCGTAAAGGGTCCAGAGTGCGCGCAGCGTGAGCACGGGATCGGTGGCTTCGGCAAACAGGACCCGCAGCTGCGCGACTGTATCCGTCAGGTCGTGACCGCGAGCGGCGCGGTCGGCGAGTTGCAGGCGTGACTGGCGGACGAACCGGTCGTTCGCATGCGATTGTAAACCGACCAACTCGCGTGAGTTTAGTACGCTCAGGTTCGCTGGACCGTTCCGCCTGGCCTCGCCGTGGACGACTTTGAAGATGCGGCCGCTCGTGCGGCTGACGCCGAGGGCGTTGTGGCATTCGCCCATGTCACTCCAGTCGAGGACAAACACGCCGCCGTCGGGTCCCGAGCTGATTTCGATGCCGCGAAACCACGGGTCTTCGGATAGGAAAAAGTCGGGGCCGTGGCTTCCGACGTAGCCCGAGCCGCGGCGTGCGAGGGCTTCCTGATTGGCGCGGCGACCGTGGAAGTTGAGTGTGTACAGTTTATTCTGATACGCCGCGGGCCAGTTGTCGCCTTGATAGATCATCATGCCGGCGTGGGAATGACCGCCGCCGAGGGAATTGGCGGCGCCGTCACGTGACTCCGTCCAGCTCTGCGCAGTATCGAAATGCCAGTGATCCGCGTGCTGCTCGAGGAGCTCGTAGGTGTGCGGATTAGGATCGATGGTGTGGGGGCGTTTGTAATGCGCGCCGGTGATGCCGTGCCAGAGATGGCCATTGACCGTGTTGATAAAGAACAGCTCGCCGTGGCGATCCCAGTCGTGGCCCCACGGATTGGTGGTGCCGGAACTCAGGGCTTCGACGGTCTTTTTCTGCGGATGATACCGCCAGATCGTACCGCGCAACGGCACGCGGACGTCATTCGGCGTGCCGGGGAGGCCGAGTTCGCCCTGACTCGAGGCGCCGCCCCGGCCGTACAACCAGCCGTCGGGGCCGAAGCGGAGTCCGTTCGCGAAGGTGTGATGGTTGTCGGTCGGAATCGTGAACCCATCGAGGACGATTTCGGCAGGGCCATCCGGTACGCCGTCCTCGTTGCGATCGGGCATGAAGAGCAGTTGCGGCGGACACATCAGCCAGACGCCCCCGTGACCGAGCTCGACGCTGGTCAGGTGTTGTACGTCATCCGTGAATACGCGGCGCGAGGAGAAACGGCCGTCGCTGTTTTGATCCTCGAAGATGAGCACGCGGTCGCGCAGCCGCATCTCGAATTTCGTGGCGCGTTCGGCGTAGGTATAGTTTTCCGCGACCCACAAACGTCCCTGGGCATCCCACGCCATCGCGATCGGGTTTTGGATGTCGGGTTCGGACGCAAAGACGGTGGCCTTGAAGCCGGGCGGAAGCTTCAGCGTCGCGGCCGCATCGGCTGCGGAGACGGGCGAGTGCGCCAGGTTTTCGCCGCTGTTGAACGGAGCGGGAAATGCGGTGGTGACTGGCGCGGAAGCGGCGGCCTGACCGAGCACGATCAGCGAGGCGAGGAACGGCAGGGAATTTGAGAAAGCCATAGCAGGGGTAACGCATCGTAGTCGGGCGGGCGGCGAGGGGAAGCCGAACCGGAGGCGCGGGTGGACGCGCAGTGTTTGTCAGTGGCGCTTATCAGCTTTTCCGCTGGCACGGATCGCAGCCACTTAAAACGCCCTCTTCAAAGAATGAGCCATCGATCATCCCTCGTTCGGTCTGTCGGCTAGTGCTTGTTCCGAAGAAACCTACACGACTCACTCAACCTCGACACAGCACACTAAGGAAGGAACTCAGGAGCTGATCTTCGAATTGGCCGTTCAGATTCGATCAGAGCGCTGAAACGTTTGATGCCGGAGAACTGCGGATATTCTCGACGAGGTTGTCAGCGCCATTCCCGCAGCGTTCAGGTAGGTCGGCTCGCTCCGGCTTTTGGCAATTATAGAGCCATGACCGATTTCCCTCGCGCAGGTGGACGTGGATATAGGATCGGAACGCGAGCCATCGGAGAGTCCCACACGGAGGCACGGAGGTCGGAGAGTGACGCGCCCTTACGGCTGGCTTACCCACCACTTGCGCATGGGAAAACCAGCCTCGGTGAGAGTTTACCTTTCGCAGAGGAATTAACTTCTAACGGACTGACCCCCTTGGATCGGCCCGGATCGGCCTTCGATGGGGGGCCCGCGCGGCATTCGGGCGCTGCCAGCCATTGGGCGGGACGGCAGCGATGGGGGAGTTCACCCTGACCCCTGACTCGCGCGGCAACGCCGTTTATAAATCCCCAAACTTGTATTTCCTTCGGGCGTCGCTTTGATTCTCACCGCCGCGGCCTTCCCCTCTTTGTTGGCCCTGACGTTTTCCCCCTCTCCCCTTGGTGTTATGATTGCTCCTTTTCCGCGTGTCGCGCTGTCTGCCGCCTTGTTTCTGGCCGCGGGAGTCGTGCGTGCGGCGGACGGGGCTGACCTCGAATTTTTCGAGCGGAAGATCCGACCCATTCTGATCGAGCGGTGT
>CAYVDZ010000010.1:0-5400 GCA_964450575.1 uncultured Opitutus sp. | reverse complement strand
GTGTTACGAGTGTCACTCAGAGGACAAGAAGGTCAAAGCCGGCCTTCGGCTCGATGTCACCGAAGGGTGGCTGGAGGGTGGCGATTCCGGCCCCGCGGTCGTGCCGGGGAACGCGGAACACAGCGCGTTGATCAAGGCGGTGCGGTATTCCGGCTTGGAGTTTGAGGCGATGCCTCCGAAGTCCGCGCTTCCGCCCGCCGAGTTGGCCTTGCTGGAAGAATGGGTGCAGCGGGGAGCCCCGGGGCCGGCGGCATCATCGGTCGCCGCCCGCCCCAAGCAGACGGGTCTCTCAGTCGAGGAAGGGAAACAATTCTGGGCGTTCGTGCCGCCGGCAAATCCCGCGGTGCCGCCGATGTCACCGCGCTTCCAAGAGTGGCCGCGGACGAGTCTTGATCATTTCATCGCGGCGAAGTGGCACGAGAAAGGCCTGCAGCCCGGCCCGGATGCGGAGCGGGCGGCGCTGTTTCGCCGGGCGTCGTTTGACCTTACGGGTTTGCCGCCGACCCCGGAGGCCCTCGACGGCTTTGTCGGCGACAACCGGCCCGATGCCTTCGCGCGGGCGGTGGATGCGCTGCTGGCGTCGCCGCATTTCGGGGAACGCTGGGGCCGGCACTGGCTGGATGTCGCGCGCTTCGCAGAATCGAGCGGAGGCGGTCGCACGTTAATGTTTAAAGACGCCTGGCGTTATCGTGACTATGTCATCGACGCGTTCAACCGCGACGCGCCGTTCGATCAGTTTATCCGGGAGCAACTCGCGGGCGATCTGTTGCCGGCCGCGACCCCGGAGCATCGGCGGCGCCAGTTGGTCGCGACGGCATTTCTGGCGCTGGGCCCAACCAATTATGAAGAGCAGGCCAAGGACGCGCTGCGGATGGATATTATCGATGAACAGATCGATACCCTCGGAAAGGCATTCCTCGGAATGACGATAAGTTGTGCGCGTTGCCACGATCACAAATTTGATCCGATCCCCACCCGCGATTACTATGCCATCGCCGGGATTCTCCATAGCACGCACACCTTGCATAATTACACCGACAATGTTGCCCGCTGGGTCGACCTGTCGCTGCCGATGGATCCGGCAACCGAAAATGAGGTCGTCGCGCATGAAGCCCGGGTCGCTTCGCTCGAGGCCGGCATCAAAAAACTACGCCCGGCCGCCGCCCGCGCACCGGCCGCCGGTAAAGCGATCGCGCCCGAATCGCTGCCGGGGATCGTGGTGGACGATACTCAAGCCCGCGTGGTGGGAGCATGGAAGTCGTCGCAGTTTTCCGCGGGCTATGTCGGCAAGGGCTATTTGAGCGATGTAAATGAAGAGAAGGGGCAGAAAACGATTACGTTCACGCCGCCGATCCCGCGCTCGGGACGCTATGAGGTGCGGTTCGCCTATACGGCGGAAAGCAACCGGGCGAGCAACGTGCCGGTGACGATTTTGCATGCGGACGGAGAAAACGGCGTCGTCGTCAACGAACGCGTGCCGCCTCCGTTGGAGGGACGTTTCATGAGCCTCGGCGTGTATCGGTTTGAGCAGGACGGACAAGGCTACGTGCTGGTTTCGAATCAGGGCACCGATGGATTTGTCGTAGTGGATGCGCTCCAGTTTATCGCGATGGATGGCGGGCTCGAAGAGCGCGGCCCGACTCCGGTCGCGAGTGTCGACACCGACAGCGAGAGTCAGAAGAAACTCGCCGAGTTGCGTGGATTCGAAGGCGAGTTGAAGAAGCTCGTCGCCGCGGGGCCGAAGCGACCGGTGGCGATGGGCGTGCGCGAAGCGGAAGGTGAGATTGGCGATACGGAGATTCGGATTCGCGGCAACGCCCGCAATCCCGGCGCCCGCGTGCCGCGCGGTGTACTCCAGGTGGCCACGCCTGGTGCGCCGCCGCGCTTCTCGCCCGGTGAAAGCGGACGGCGGGAACTGGCGGACTGGATCGCGAGTGAGACGAATCCACTCACCGCCCGGGTGATCGCCAATCGGGTCTGGGCCTGGCTGATGGGTGCAGGACTGGTGCGCTCGGTGGATAATCTGGGAACGACGGGTGAGCTGCCGTCTCACCCGGAGTTACTCGACCATCTGGCGCAACAGTTCGTCGCCGACGGCTGGTCGATCAAGCGCCTCGTGCGCACAATCATGTTGTCGCGCACGTATCAACTCGCGGCGAGCGCCACCCCGGGGGCCGCGCAACTGGATCCCGACAATCGTCTCTTTTCCCATGCCAACCGGCGTCGGCTGTCGGCCGAGGAAATTCGCGACGCCATCCTCTGGACCAGTGGGCAGCTCGACCTGACGATAGGTGGACCGAATATTGGCGACGCAGGAGGAAAGTCTCCGACCAGTGAATATGGCTATGTCTATAGCGATAAACGCCGCAGTGTCTATACCCCGGCGTTTCGCAACCAGCGGCTGGAGTTGTTCGAGGTGTTTGATTTCGCAGACGCCAATGCGTCCATCGGATTGCGTCCGGTGACGACGGTCGCTCCACAGGCATTATATTTAATGAATCACCCCTTTGTAATTGAGCAGGCGAGGCTCGCGGCGGAGCGCACACCCGCTGGAGCGGTCGGCGACAACCCGGCCCGGCTCGAACAGGCGTATCGCGTGACGCTCGGCCGCGGTCCGACCGCGAAAGAGCGCGCGTTGGCGCTGCAGTTTCTGAGCGTGGTGATTGGCCCGGACGCTGGACAAAGTGAACAGATCGAAGGCTGGGCGCAGTTGCACCAGTCGCTCCTCGCCTGTGTCGATTTTCGTTATCTCGACTGAACGCACGCTGAACCACCGCATATCACGATGAATCCAACCTCTTTTCTGACCCGGCGGCAGGCGCTGCAGCACATGGCGTGCGGTTTTGGTTACCTCGCGTTTGCTGGATTGGCGGCACAGGCGGCGGCGCGCAGCCGGCCGAACCCGCTCGCGCCCCTGCCCGGACATTTTCCGCCCCGGGCGAAGCGCGTGATCTTTCTGTTCATGGGCGGCGGCGTGAGTCACCTCGACAGCTTTGACTACAAGCCGACGCTGTATTCGCACGATGGGCAGATGCTGGAATTCCTCGACCAGCGCGCAATTGCGAAGACCGGCTCCGGTGCGATCGGTCGCGTGATGAAGCCGCTCTGGGATTTCAAGCAGCGGGGGCAGTGCGGGCGATGGGTGTCGGATTTGTTTCCGCATATGGCGAAACACGCGGATGACTATTGCGTGGTGCGCTCAATGCACACCGAAGGGGTGGCGCACGGCCCGGCGACGCTCTTTCTCCATACCGGTTCGACCAATCTCATCCGGCCGTCGATGGGCTCGTGGGTCACGTATGGCCTGGGGACAGAGAACGAGAACCTGCCGGCGTTTGTGGCTTTGAGCCCGACCCTCGCCAATGGCGGCCCGCGCAACTACGGGAATGCTTTTCTGCCCTCGGTTCACCAAGGCACGGCGATCGGGCGGTCGGGTCAGCGGGCGATCGAGGCGGGCATCCGTAACGTACGCAACCCGGGTCGGACTCCGGCGGAGCAGCAGCGGCATTTTGAATTGGTCCGGGCGATGAATGAGGAGCAGTTACGCGCGAAGCCGGGTGAGCACGAGCTGGAAGCCGTGGCGAGTTCGTATGAGCTCGCGTGGCGTCTGCAGAATCACGCGCCCGACGCGCTTGATCTCTCCAAAGAGTCGGCGGCGACGCTGGCGCTGTATGGAATCGGAGAGGAGCCGACGGACGATTATGGCCGCCAATGCCTGATGGCGCGGCGCCTCGCGGAGTCCGGCGTACGTTATATCCAAGTCAACTATTCGGACAATACCAACAACCCGGCGTGGGATCAGCATTCCAACATGCCCAAGCACAAGGACCATGCGGTGCGTGTGGACAAGCCGGTGGCGGGATTGCTGGCCGATCTTAAGGCACGCGGGTTGCTCGAGGATACGATCGTGTGGTGGGGGAGCGAATTTGGACGCACGCCCTATGCGGAGAAGAACGGCACGGGACGGGATCACAATCCCACCGGGTTTACCGTGCTGCTGGCGGGAGGCGGGTTTAAGCCGGGATTTGCGTATGGCGAAACGGACGACTTCGGGCACTTCGCGATCGAGAACAAAGTCCACATGCACGACCTGCATGCGACGATCCTGCACCAACTCGGGCTTGACCATGAGAAGTTGACGTTCCGGCATGACGGCCGCGATTTCCGACTCACGGATGTGCACGGGCACGTGGTGAAGGATATCCTAACGTGACGGCGACGACGCCGCGCAGCACCGCCGGGGTTTTTTACGACGACGATCGCGAACGGAGTGAGTCGCCCCCGAGCCGGGTGGGCGCAGGGAAACGTCGCGACGCGGCGCCGTCGGTCTCGTTTCCATGGGTTTCGCTTCGTTCTTATATAAACCAGTTTTGAGTTCCCGTTGATCGATAAATCCTACCTCGAATGAAATTCTTCACGGCCGCACTTTTATTCACTGCTCTCCGTCTCACCGCGGCGGTCTCACCTTATGATCAATCGGCGGTTCCGCTCGAGGTGGATGCGCCCACGCCGGGGCTCGCAAAGATTATCCTCCTCGCGGGTGGGCCGAGCAGCAAGGCGATGGCGCATGAGTATTTCGCGGGTTGCGCGCTCCTGTTTGATTGGTTGAAGCAGCAGCCGGGCGTCTGGCCGGTGATGGCGCGGGGGTGGCCGGCCAACGAGCAGGTGCTGGCGGGTGCCAAGTGTATTGTGTATTTCGGCGATGGTGGCGGAAAGCAGCCCTTCGCGGATCCGAAGCGCTGGGCCGTGCTGTCGAAGCTCATGTCCGACGGTGCGGGACTGGTGCTGTTGCATCAGGCGATGGATCTTCCGGCGGGACCCGACGGCCAGAAGATCAAAGAGTGGCTCGGAGCGGTTTATCATAGTGATATTGGCAGTCGCGGTCACTGGGATATGGAGTTCACCACGATCCCGGCGCATGATATTACGCGCGGGGTGAAACCCTTTGCCGCGCCGGCGGATGGCTGGCTGTATAATCTCCATTTCGCGGAGACCGGGGTGACGCCGCTGTTGGTGGGTGCGGTACCGGACAAGTCGCGTTCGACGGCGGACGCGAAGAAATACGCGGGGCGCAATGAGGTGATTGCGTGGGCGCACACCCGTGCCGATGGCGGTCGGGGCTTTGGTTTTACCGGCGCCGATCTGCACCAGAGTTGGAGCTACCCGAGCCAGCGCACGCTCGTGCTCAATGGCATTCTGTGGGCCGCACGCGTGCCGGTGCCGAAAGACGGAGTCCACCTCGATTTCGATCCCGCGAGCCTACAGCGTAACCTCGATGACAAGCGGAAGGCGGCGGCGGTGGGAAAGAAGTGAGAGGCAGGCGCGCGGGGCGCCCGCTTGGTTCTGCAGCAGCGATTCAGCGCGCCGACCCGTGGATCACCATCGGGACCTCAACAGAAC
>CAYVDZ010000009.1:15683-22465 GCA_964450575.1 uncultured Opitutus sp. | reverse complement strand
ACACGCCAGCGCGTAGAGCCGCACGCAGTGCACGATGTGCGCCGCCTCGGTCTGGTCCGTCTTGAGGAATTTGCGCCGGGCCGGGACGGAATTGAAAAGGTGCGAAACCTCGATCCGCGTTCCGACGGGCCGGCCGCACTCGCGGACGTGGACGAACTTGCCTCCATTCACCAGAATTTCGGTGCCGACATCGCTGCCGATCTCACGGGTTTGCAACTGAAAGCGCGATACGCTCGCGATCGAAGGCAGCGCCTCTCCTCGAAACCCGTAACTCGCGAGCCGATCAAGATCCGCCGCCTCAGCGATCTTGCTCGTCGCGTGCCGCTCGAGGGACAGCAAGGCATCGTCACGCGACATCCCCGACCCGTTATCCTCGATCCGCATCAACGAACGTCCGCCATGTCGAAACTCGACCTCGATCCGCGTCGCTCCGGCGTCGAGGGCATTCTCCACCAGTTCCTTGACCACCGCCGCCGGACGCTCGATCACCTCGCCGGCGGCGATCTGATTGGCAACCCGGTCGGTAAGGATTCGAACTTTGGCCATGCGCGTCCGCAATTAACTTCGGTTTCCCGGTACGCCGTCAATACGCGCGTCGCCCCGATCTGCCGGGTGCCGCCCCGTGAGACAAACATTCCTGTCTGTAACTCCGTACAGGCAGGAATGCCTGCATCACGTCCGACCATCAAGCGCAGTCAAACCTCGCGCCGCCGCTCCGTCACCCACCGCAATACCGCCTTCTCGGCTTCGATGAACAGGAAAATGGCGAGGCCGAGGCCCAAGGGTTGTCCCCATTCACGGAGCGTCAACGGGGCCGATCCGAACCAACGATTCATGAAGGGCGCGTAAACAAATCCAAGTTGGAGCACGCTCAAGACGCCGACCACCATCCAGATTACCGGATTGGTGAAGAACAGACTCGGGCGCAAACTGGATGCCCGCAGAAAACGGCTGTTGAACAGATAAAAGATCTGCGCGCAAACCAGGGTGTTGACGGCCATCGTGCGGGCGTGCGCCACCGGGGTGCCGAGTCGTGTCTCCACCAGAAAAACCACGATCGTGGCCCCGCTAATCAGCACCGTTGCCAATCCGATCCGCCACAAGGCCAGCGCATCGAGAATGGGCGTGCCCGGCTTGCGCGGGGGACGTAGCATCAAACCGGGTTCGGCCGGTTCGAAGGCCAGGGCGAGCGCGAGGGTGACTGCGATCACCATGTTAACCCAAAGGATCTGCACGGGCGTGAGCGGAAGCACCCAGCCAAAGATGACCGCCGCCAGAATCACCAGGGCCTGCGCTCCGTTGGTCGGCAGGATAAACATGATGGCCTTGCGCAGATTGTCGTAAATCGTGCGCCCCTCCTCCACCGCGCGTTCAATTGAGCTGAAGTTGTCGTCAGCCAACACAATCGCCGCCGCTTCTTTCGTCGCCTCCGTGCCTTTGATACCCATCGCCACGCCCACATCGGCGCGTTTGAGGGCGGGCGCGTCGTTGACCCCATCGCCCGTCATGGCGACAACGTCACCGTTGGCCTGCAGTGCCTGCACAAGGCGCAATTTGTGCTCGGGACTCGTACGCGCAAAGATGTCGTTTTCCCGCACCATGCGCCGCAATTCTTCATCCGACGCCGCCTCAAGTTCCGCGTCGGTGACCGCATGGCTGCCATCACCAATTCCCATTTCACGGCCGATCGCGCGGGCCGTTCCGGCATGATCGCCGGTGATCATTTTTACCCGGATTCCCGCTTCATGACAGACCTTGATCGCCGCGATCGCCTCCGGGCGCGGCGGGTCGATGATCCCCACCACACCAAGAAAAACCATATCGTATCCAATATCCTCCAACGTGAGATCGCGCTTGGCCACATCCACGTCGCGAGCCGCGGCCGCCAGCACCCGCAGCCCTTCCTTCCCGAGTTCCTCGATCTGCTGTTCCCAAAACGCACGATCGAGCGGCACGGTTGAAGTCGGGTCCGCGCCCGCCTGCACGGGACAGCGCTCGAGCAGGCGGTCGGGTGCGCCTTTCAAGAAAATGCGCCGGCCACCGCCGGCCACGCCGTTGAGCGTGGCCATGAACTTATTCTCCGACTCGAACGGAATCGAAGCCAGCCGGTCGTAGCCCGCACTGTCGAACTTCGCCTTGCGGGCCAACGTGCGCATCGCTCCCTCAGTTGGTTCGCCCGTAACCTTCCACTGGCCGTCCTCCTCGGACACATGCGAGTCGTTGCAGACCGCCATGACTTCAATCAGCGCCCGCAAATCGGCGTGCTGTTCGAGCGTCACCCCATGCTGGTCGCGGGTGACTTTCCCCGCGGGCGCATATCCGGTGCCGGTGACATCGTAGCGGCCTCCGCCGGTGACCACGTGACGCGCGGTCATTTCATTGCGCGTGAGCGTGCCGGTTTTGTCGGAGCAGATGACCGTGACCGACCCAAGTGTTTCGACCGCCTTGAGGCGGCGGGTGATGGCGTTGCGCCGGGCCATCCGTTGCACTCCGAGTGCGAGGGTGATGGTGAGGATCGCGGGCAAACCCTCGGGGATGGCGGCGACGGCAAATCCGATCGCGGAGAGGAACAGTTCGTCCCGGCTGAAATCATGCAGCAGCCAGCCGACGAGCCACATCACCACGGCCATGCCGACAATGACGATCGAAAGAATCTTCCCAACCCGGTTCATCTGCCGGGTCAGCGGCGTCGCGATGGTTTGCACCGCGGCGATCATCTGGTTGATGCGTCCCAGTTCGGTGGATACGCCCGTGGCGGTCACGACCCCGACGCCGCGGCCGGCCGCGACCATTGTACCCGAATAGGTCATACCGAAACGGTCCCCTACTCCGGCGTGGGGCGCCGCGGGCTCCGTGTTCTTTTCCGTGGGGACTGATTCGCCCGTCAGGACGGACTCCTCCACCCGCAGGTTCACCGTCTCGATCAGGCGCAGATCCGCCGGCACCCGGTCACCGGAGCGCAGTCGCACGATATCGCCCGGCACGAGATGATCGGCATCAATCTCGGCCCACTCGCCATCGCGACGGGCATGCGCGCGCAGCGAGAGCATCTTGCGGATACCTTCGAGCGCCTGCTCCGCCTTGCCCTCCTGAATAAAGCCGATGATCGCATTGACCATCACGACCGCCAAAATGATTCCGGTGTCGATCCAATGTCCGAGCGCCGCTGTGACGACGGCCGCGGCCAGCAGGACATAGATGAGAACGTCGTGGAAATGTTTGAAGAAGCGTTTCAGCAGTCCGTCCTTCGCGGCCGCCGGCAGGCGATTGGGACCGACGGCCTCGAGGCGCTTGGCCGCCTCGTCCTGGCTCAGGCCCTGCGCATCCCCTTTCAGTTGCTGCAAGACCTCGTCGTGCGGCAGGGCGTGCGGCTGCTCAATCTGAAATTCGGGCTTCGACGATTCAGTCATGATTTGCCATCCTTCATCAAAGCGCTTCTCACGGCCTGCAATTCGCTCCGATGGGCCTCGGTGGGCTGCGGATAACTCATCTTCAACGATTTCATCGTTTCGACGATCGCGTGAGAGATGATCAACCGGGCGTTCTTCTTATCATCCGCCGGAATCACATACCAGGGAGCTTGGGTGGTACTTGTCGCACCCAGCGTATCCGAGTAAGCCGATTGGAAATCGCCCCAGAGCTTGCGCATCTCGATGTCGGCCGGGCTGAGTTTCCAGTTCTTCTCCGGATCATCAATGCGCGCGAGGAAGCGCTGGCGCTGTTCCTCGTTCGAGAGGTGAAGGAAAAACTTGATGACGCGCGTGCCGTTGCGATGAAGATAATCTTCGAGCTGAACGATGTCGCGATGCCGCTCCTGCCAGAGCGTCTTCGGATTGACGACCTCAGCCGGAAGACGCTGGCGCGCGAGCACCTCCGGCCGCACGCGCGCAATGAGCACTTCCTCATAATAGGAACGATTAAAAATGCCGATGCGTCCGCGCTCCGGGAGCCGCTGGTTCGTCCGCCAGAGAAAATCGTGATCGAGTTCTTCACTGCTGGGCTGCTTGAAACTGAACACCTGGCAGCCCTGCGGATTCACGCCGGACATCACGTGTTTGATCGCCCCGTCCTTCCCCGCCGTGTCCATGCCCTGAAAGATCAGGAGCAGCGAATAACGATCGTGGGCGTACATCACGCTCTGCAACGCGCGGAGTTCCTCGCTGTATTCGTCCAGGAGCTTGTGGTAATTTTTCCTGGAGTCGTAAAGCGGTTTCACCTCGGTTGCCCAGTCGGCGAGCTTCATCGTTTGCCTCGGCTTCACGCGGAAATGTTTAAGATTACAATGGATATTCATCCAGATGAGCGGACCGGCAGAAGCGCGTTTGGTGTCAGTTTTTACTCGTCAGGACGCGCCGTCGCATCCGACAGCGAGACCTCCACCTTACCCTCGCCGCTGAGGTAGTTGCAAATTCTCCAGGCGTGATAACCCAGGCGATCGAGCCAGCGCATCGCGTCCAGCAACTCCAGCGCCTGCACCGGCGGAGAAGCGCCGCCCGCCGTCTCTTGCAGAATCAGCGGACGTTCCTTGCGGCGGAGCTCGGCGAGTTCGAAGGCCAGACGTTCCACCCGCGCGCAACTCTCATCCATGCCTGATCCGCGCAGCCCGCTTTCACCCTGAAGCAGGATTTCCCGGCTGAGCGTGACCAGTGGTTGCAATCGCGGATCGCCCAAAGTCCGGCGCAAACTCGCGGGGGGCGCCAGCCGGCCCTGCAGCCGCGCCAGGTGATCGATCGCATGCATCTGCGCCACGCGCAGGTGCGACAACGGGCCGCCCGTTCCGATTGGAGGAATCAAGGCGAAGAACTGTTGGAGGCGGTCCAAGGCCTCCCGCAGCCTGGTTCCGGGCGTCGCCTCCACCTCCTCGCGCTCCCGACCCAGCGTTGCCCGCAAGGCGGTAAACGTCTCGGCCGCGGTTTCACGCAACGCCCGCCGCGTGGCCTCGAGCGCAACGGCGGGGGTTTGCAACAAGGTGACATCCAAATGCCGGGTCAGCGTCGGGCCGCGGTCGGGCAACACGCGCTCGATGCCCCGTGAGAAGCGCTGCACGAAGGGCAGAAACAGCGCCACTCCCACCGCGATGAACCCGGTGTGAAACGCCGCCAGGCTCATCGCCCCCGGATCGAGCCCGACATGCTCCTGAGCCCAGGCAATCAACCGGAGAAAGATCGGGAGAAGCAACACCGCAATCAAACCCGTGGCCAGGTTGAACACCACATGCGCGAGGGCGGTCCGCTTTGCCGGCACACTCCCGCCGATTGCCGCCAGCGCTCCTGTCACGGTCGTGCCCACCGCCGCGCCCACGACCAGCGAAGCTGCTTGCTCGAAGTTGATCGCCCCGGTGTGCAACGCCGCGAGCGTAGTGGCCACTGCCGCGCTCGAAGACTGCATGATGAGCGTCATCCCAACGCCGATGAGCATCGCCAGGACGTGCCCCCAAAACGTACCCACCGGCAAACGGGCAAGGTTAAACATTCCCGAGAATCCACGCATCGCTTCCTGCAGCGTTTCGAGACCAATGAAGATCAGTCCGAAACCCGCCAGGGCCACTCCAAGCGATCGCCACCGGCCGCGACCCAGCAGTTTCATAAACGCACCCACTCCCACCAGCGGCAAAGCATAAAACGCAATGCTCACTTTCAAGCCCAGCAGCGACACGATCCAGCCCGTTCCGGTCGTCCCCAGGCTGGCTCCAAACACCACTCCGACCGCCTGCGGAAAGGTCAGCAATCCTGCGCTCACAAAGCCAATCACCGTCACCGTCGTCGCACTCGACGACTGCACCATCGCCGTGACCACCGCGCCCGAAGCAAAGGCCTTGAAGGGCGTACCCGTGAACTGCACCAAAGCCCGCCGCAGTGCATCGCCGGCAAACGCCTTGAGGCCATCCGTCAGCAAGACCATCGCCAGCAGAAACAGACCAATGCCACCGACAAGTTGAAAGATCACGGGTAACATTTCAGCAGCATAGCACCCGGATGCACTCCGGCGCCAGCCCGCGTCAGTTCCTTCCGCACCTGTCATTCAAAACTTGATCCCCCCGGGCATGCGGCGACGCCTCCGACGCAACCGTCGATGACGTTATCCGGGGCTACCCTGAACCCAGTCCCGCCCGCCATCCATCCCCTCGTTCCTCCGATTTCGCCCACGTACGCCCGGGGAAGCCCGGCGTGAATCCGCGCACCTACCGGGTGATCACACTCACCCGGCACCCGTGTTTTTCGCATCCCGCCACGCCACGTTCCCCGACACGCTCCGTCCTTTTCACTGTGCGCCCGTCAGCATCGGCGTGCTCTCGATGATGCCGCGGGAGATCGCGTAGCGCGTCAGCCCGGCGACGTCATGGATGTTCAGCTTGTTCATCACCTGCTGCCGGTGCTTCTCCACCGTCTTGATGCTGATGCACAGGTCCGCCGCGATTTGCTTGTTCACCTTTCCTTCCGTCACCAGCTGCAAGACCTCGAGCTCGCGGGACGTAAGCTGCTCACTGCGTCGGCGAATCGGTTTACCTTTAAGATAGGCCTCCCGATAATAATCCAGCAGCCGTTTCGAAATCGAGGGACTAAAGAACGCGTTGCCGCGATAGGCCTCGCGGATCGCTTTAATCAGATCATTGGCGGCGGTCTGCTTGATGAGATAACCGGCGGCGCCGGCCTCGGTCAACTGGTGCACGTATTCGTCATCACTGTACGACGACAGCACCAACACCTTCGAGGGGATTCCCTCCTTGATGATCTGCCGCGTGGCTTCGAGCCCGTTGAGTTGCGGCATGGCAATGTCCATCA
>CAYVDZ010000009.1:0-15673 GCA_964450575.1 uncultured Opitutus sp. | reverse complement strand
ATCACATCCGGAACAAGGGTCCTGGCCATCTGGACCGCCTGCCGGCCGTTTTCCGCCTCACCGACCACTTCGATATCCAGTTCGGCTGCCAGGAGCGAACGCAGTCCCTGCCGCACGACCGTATGATCGTCTGCGAGTAGCACTTTGATTTTATTCATGAGAAATCCTGGTCGTAGTTGTTAGTTTGACGCTGAAAGTGCCGCCGCAACGGGGTGGGCCGACCCCACTGCCACCGATGTAATAGGTATCTGGATACGGACCGTGGTTCCCCGCTTCGGAACGGACTCGATCGTGAACTGGCCGTCCACGAGTCGCACGCGTTCCTGCATGCCGAGCAGCCCAAGGGGCTGTCGACCGGAGCCATTCCCGATCTGCGACACCGGAAACGCGCAACCGTTGTCGATAATCTCCATCGAAATTGCCTCCGGCAACTGGCGGAGGCGGATTTTCACCCGCGTGGCCTGCGCATGCTTATATACATTCGTCAGGCTCTCCTGTGCGACCCGATAGAGCACCGTACCCTGCTGGTTGGTGAGCTGCTCAACTTGCACGAAACCTTCGAACTCAATCTTGATTCCCGTCTGCTCCGCGAACGACTTCACATAATTCTGCAAGGCCGCCACCGGCCCGAGATGATCCAGCATCGAGGGCCGCAATTCGCGGGCAAAGCGGTGCACCAGCTCCATGCTTTGCTCCAGCAAGTGTTGGGCACGTTCCACCTTGCTGCGGAACACCTCGTCGTGGGCGGTGGGTGAACGCAGCATCGCAATGCTCACATTGACCGCCGTCAGCGCCTGTCCGATCTCGTCGTGGAGCTCCCGGCTGATATGCCGGCGTTCTTCCTCCTGCACGGTCAGTACCTTGTTCGACAGTTGGCGCAGATTCTCTTCCATCGCACGCGCCTCCTGGAAAAGCCGGATGTAATGCTCCCGGCTTTCACGCAAGGCCGACTCGGCCTGCTTGCGTTCCTGAATGTCTCGTACGATCCCGGTGAAGAAAACTCCGGTCCGCGTCTGCCACGCCGCCAGCGTAAACTCCAAGGGAAAGATACTCCCGTCGCAATGCAGCCCGCACGCCTCGATGGGTCGCTTCAACAGTTGCTGCTTTTCGCCCGCGACGAGACTCGCCAACCGCACCCGGGCCCGCGCCCGCAAGCGCCGCGGGATGAGCCACACAAAGGACTTCCCCAGCAGCTCCTCCCGGCGATAACCAAACAGCACTTCCGCGCCGCGATTCATCGCCATCAACCGGCCGCGCCCATCCACGGTAATTATACCATCCTGGGCCGACTCCACCACCGAGCGAAACTTTAGCTCCGACTCCTCCAGCAGTTCCTGCGCGTTCCGCCGCTCCGCGACCTCATGCGCCAGCTTCTTCACATTCACGGCGAGTTGTTGATGCCGCTCCTGCAACGTTTCATTCATCCGACCCAGCCGCTCGCAAGCGTCACGAAACCCGCGATGGGCAACTTCAAACGCCGACAGCGTTTCCATCAAAAAGGTCTCCACCGTGCGGATCCATGGTCCATCCGCGCGTGGCGGGTTCCTAGCCACCATTTGCCCGAGCGCGGCCTGATGCAACCGCACCACGTCCACCACTCCAAGTCCGAGATTCAGCGCTTTGCGGCCAAGTTCATACGCGCGTTGCAGGGCCTCTTCATCGCCGCGGGCGACATACGCCTTGAGCGCGCGCCGATACTGCCCGACCAGAGATGTCCAGACGTGGTTCTTCATCGGGCTCCCGTGTATTTGCAGGCCAACACCAAGCCGTCGTCCGTACCGCGAAAATCCCGCTCGAGGATCCGCTCCACCAACGTCGGAAGCGCTTCACCGGGGTGCACCCTTTCCGCGAAATCCTCCCGCACGCCATCCGTCGCGAACACCATCACATCGCCCGCGGCAATCGGGAACACGGTCGTTTGCAACGCGGGCAGTTGATAACCCACCACGCCGGCGCGAAGCAGAATCGACTCCCGCGGGGGCTGAGCCTGACGGTCAGCACGAAACATCACCGCCTCCACGTTGCCAACTCCCAGCGCAGTTGCCGTCTCCGCGCGGCGGTCGAACACCACCAGCGTCATCACGACGCCCCGGGTTTCGCGAATCGCCCGGTGACAATGGTTCATCAACGCCACCAGAGGCTCGCGCGCCCAACCCTCCAGCACCTCCGCCGCCTGCCGCGCCGCGGCCGTCGCCTGCGGCCCGTGCCCGAGCCCATCGATCACCGCCACCAGCGCGCCGCCTTCCCACTGGGAAACCAGATGCAGGTCGCCCGATTCGGCCTCCTCCGGGGCCGCCCGGGATGCCACGCACCACTCAATCGCCGGCGGTCGATACGCGTCAGTGTGATTCATCGCGCGCACGTTTCGCCGCGAAGCAGTAGGGAGACTGTGGATACGAGCAGGCACGTCAGCGTCTCCATTTTTTCATGGTGATGGTCGTGCCCCGGCCCATTTCCGAGGCGATGTCGAATTCGTCCATGAGCCACTTCGCGCCAGGCAGTCCGACTCCCAGTCCCTTGCGGGTGGAATAACCGTATTGCATGGCCTGCGCCACGTCGCGGATTCCCGGCCCTTCGTCGCGCGCGATGATCTGGATCCCGTTCCGGCCCCCCTCAAGATCGCTGTTCACGGCGGACATGAGGATCTCGCCTTTCTGCGCGTGATCGACAATATTACGCGCAACCTCGGAGATCGCGGCGGCGATCAAGGTCACATCCGCGCCGTTGAAGCCGAGCTCCAACGCGAGCGCGCGCCCTCGCTGCCTCGCCGTCACAATATCGACGGACGCGTTGATCACCGTCAGAGTCTCAGTTTCCATCGACAGCATGGCGTTTGGTCCTGGAGTCCAGGTGGGCTAAGCCTTCTTCAAGGTCCAGCGCGGTGCCGATCCCTTCGAGGGTCAGTCCAAGTTGAACCATGGCAAACGCCACGTCCGGCTGAATGCCAACGATCACAGTCTCCGCGCCGCGAAGTTTCAACATATGCGCGATGGTGCGGAGCGTGCGCGTCGCGAAGGAATCGATCACATCGAGCACGGTCACGTCGATGATCACACCGCGCGCCCGATAGGTCCCCACGCGCTCACCGAGGCTGTCCCGCAGTTCCACCAAATCCGAATCCGAGAGCACCGACTGAATGCTCGCGATCAAGTATCCACCCTGTTTCAAAATCGGAACAGGCATGACTCAGGCCTTCGGTTCCTTGCCAGATGTCGCTCCAGCGGGTTCATTCGCCGCGATGATGACCTTGTAGCCAAGTAACAACTCCGCCTCCTCGATCCCACCCTGAAGGTCACCGACGGCGTTCATCTTGCTGAGATCCACGCCAATCGTCACAAGCGTCTGCGCAATTTCGGCCGATAGGCCCGTGATGATGACGCTCGCTCCCATCAGGCGGGAGGCTTCCACCGTTTTCACCAGATGATTCGCCACCGCGTGGTCGATCGTCGGCACCCCCGTGATGTCCACCACCACCACTTTGGCCCGATTGGCCCGGATGCCGCGGAGCAACTGCTCGGTCAGTTGCCGCGCGCGCTGCGCATCAATCACTCCAATGATCGGCAGAATCAACAATCGCTCCCGCACCTGCAGCACGGGCGTCGAAAGTTCACGAATCGCTTCCTGCTGCTGGCGAATGACACGCTCGCGTTCCTGCACGAAACTGACCGCCACGGTGTTCGCGATGCGGTTCGCCGCCGGCTCATAGGCATCGAGCACTTTGTTCAACAGATCGAAATCACCCTGGTATTTCTTGAACAACGAGCGCGCAAGCACATCGCGGAGCAGAAGCACAATCCCCACCACTTCGTGGGTTTCCACGCCGCGGGGGATGATGCGCTCGGAGAGATTACGCGCATAAGCCTGCAAGGCCTCGACGCTCCCCGTCTCCAGAACCTCGACGTAGTTGTCGTAGACGGACGTCGCCTCCGAGAAAATTTCCTCCTTGGTCATCGCCGTCAGCAACTGCGCATCGGTGATTCGCCGCGCCCACTCTTCGCGCAATGGAGTGCGATTCTCCCGGAGATGCGCGACAAGTTCGCGAAGCAGGGGATCGCTGTAATCCGCAAGTGGCGTCGAGGGATGCGTGATGTTCTGAATCTTGAATTCCGGCTTCTTCTTCATCGGCTGGATGGGGCGTATAAGTAGTCTGGATGCATCGTATGGGGTCAACTTCATCACTTTAAACAGTTCTGCTTCCGTCCGTAATAGGGCATAAAGCGACCTGCGAAGTAGGAATTCACCCCATGGGGGACGCGCTCGGTTTCGAGTTCAATGATTCCGTGTCTTCCGCGTCCGTCTCTTCCTGGTCGCGCCTGCTTGGCTGCTCGCTGTTGGCGACGTTCGCCGGTGCGTCCATTCCGTTCCTTCGCGCCGCGTCGCCCTCCCCTGCGCCCGCTCCTCCCGCGCGGTTAATACCGGCGGACACCCACCGCCTTGCTCCGCCGCAGATCGGCCAACGCACCGTCCGTCTCCTCTCGCCCACCCTCATCGAACTCACGATAATCACCGCCGGCGGTCCCGTGCCGCCTCCCGAAAAGGGACCGGCACCCGAATTTCCGCCTCCGGTCCTCGCTCCCAAAGAGTTCCGCGTCACCTCCGCGGGAGAGCCGCACGACCCGGCCCGGGTGGGATTCCGACGGCGCCCCGTCTACGCACCACTCAAGGAGCGTGATCTGCGGATCGGCCATTATGTCTATTTGGAGCTGACGCAGCCGGTCAAAGCCCACGCCACCGTCGAGGTCACCTACCAAGGCAAGGCGGTGCCATGGCTCGCCGGCTTCCGCGAAGCCACCGAGGCCCACCCCCAGCGCCTGAATCCGGCGATCCACGTCAACCAAGTCGGCTACCTGCCCCACGCACCGAAGATCGCGCAAGTGGGCTACTTCCTGGGGTCGCTTGGAGAACTCCGGTTACCTGGACATGAAAACGGAGCCGCTCCATCGCCGTCGTCTGCGACCGGAGGCCGCATTGACGCGACGCCGGCGACCGGGGTGGAATTCCACCTGATCGACGCGGCCAGCGGCGCGATCGTGCACCGCGGGCAACTCGGGCGCCGCCCCGACCGCGGCATGCCGCACGGAGCGTATCAGAACGTGTGGTGTGCGGATTTCAGCGCGGTCCGGCGCCCGGGCGAATACCGGCTCGCCGTCACTGGCATGGGCGCATCGTATCCATTTTTCATCGACGAAGGGGTGGCCGCCGCTTTCGCCCGCACCTCCGCCCTGGGCATCTATCACCAACGCTGCGGCGCGGATAACGCCCTGCCGTATTCACGGTTCACCCACGCGGCGTGTCACACCGCCCCCGCCACCATTCCCTCCGGGCCGATTCGCGCGTTACCTGGGCTCGAGGAAACGGCACCTGATGCCGACTTGTTTCCCATTGTCCGTCGCGGGCCGGTCGATGTGTCCGGCGGGCATCACGACGCCGGCGATTACAGCAAATATACGATCAATAGCGCGGCCTTCATCCACCACCTGGTGTTCGCGGTGGATGCGATGGCAGGCGTGGCGGAGATCGACAACCTCGGGCTGCCGGAGAGCGGTGACGGCATCGGTGACCTGCTGCAGATCGCGAAAGGGGAGTCGGACTTCCTCGTCAAGATGCAGGATGACGACGGTGGTTTCCACTTTCTCGTTTATCCCCGGGATCGACGGTATGAGCAGGACGTGCTGCCGGATCGCGGCGACCCGCAAATCCTCTGGCCCAAGAATTCGGCGGCGACCGCTGCCGCCGTTGCCGCGCTCGCCCAATGCGCGGCCTCAAAATCCTTGCAGCACCATTACCCGGCGGAGACCAAACGCTACCTCGCCGCTGCCCGGAAAGGCTGGCAATTTCTGCGCGCGGCCCAGGCCAGGTTTGACGGAGAGATCTACCGCAAGTTCACGCACTATGGCGATGACTTCAAAGACGCGGACGAACTCGCCTGGGCCGCCGTCGAGCTCTACGCGGCGACCGGCGAGCCCGAGTTCGAAGCCCAGGTGCGCAAGCGCCTTGACCCCACCGATTCCTCCACCCGTCGCTGGGGCTGGCGCCGCATGAACGAGTCCTACGGCCGCGCGATCCGCAGCTATGCCTTCGCCACTCGCACCGGCCGGCTCGCCCGCGCCAAGGTCGACCGACGCCTGCTGACATTGTGCGAAGAGGAGATCATCGCGTGCGCCGACGACTGGCTGAAAGCGAGCGAGGAAAGTGCGTATGGCGTGAGCTACCCGGCGCCAACAAAACGCGTGGGCGGCGGCGGCTGGTATTTCCCGCACGACTACACGTACGACCTGGCAGTGGCGGCGCAACTCGACTTCCCGCGCAAAGCCGACCGGCGACCCGACTACTTCAAAGCGATCATCGCCAACCTGAACTACGAGGCCGGCAGTAATCCCGTGAACGTTTCTTTCCTCACCGGCCTCGGCTGGAAACGCCCACTGGAGATTGTTCACCAGTTTGCGCAAAATGATCGCCGCGCCTTGCCTCCATCGGGAATTCCACTCGGGGCCATTCAAGAGGGCTTTTACTATATGGATAACTACCGTCGGGAGCTGGGCGCGTTATGCTACCCGCTCGACGGTGCGAAGGACTCACCCTACCCGATCCTCGATCGCTGGGGAGACAGTTTTAATCTGCAGACGGAATTCGTCATCATCAACCAAGCGCGGGCTCTCGCCGTCTCATCGTGGCTGCTTGGTCAGACCCCCTTGAAAAACCAAACGTGGAAACCGCCTTCCGCCCGGATCGAAGGCATTCCCGCGCAACCCGCCATCGTCACTCGGCCCCTCACGGCACGCATGGCCCCCCCCGCCGGATTGGATCTGCGCCAAGCGCGGGTGGTCTGGGAAGGCACGGATAACGCTCCGGCGTTCGGCGGAACATACCAATTCACGCCCAAGCAACCGGGCCCGCAATGGATTGAAGTGGAAGCGCAATGGCCCGATGGACGCCGCGTGTTTGGCGTCATCACGTTTAACGCCACGGCTTCGCGTTGATCGCGTTGCCGATGGAGCGGCAACGGAGGGCCTGCACGAAAAACGGGCGGCGGCCCAGGCGGCGAAAAGCAGTCGGGGGAGCACCGTATCCCTTTTTGGGTGTTCACCCACTGTCCCACTTCTGAGCGCTCCGTTACTGTTGGGTTACAACTCTCGCAAACCATCGCTTCATCTGACGACTACGCCCACTCCCCCCATGCGACTGCTTTTTATTCATGAACGATTTGGGGCCTACGGCGGCGCCGAGGCCAACGTTCTCCTGACCGCCACCGAACTGAGACGGAGGGGGCATCCGGTGGCGATCCTGCATGGCGCCCCCACCGGACGAGACCTCGAAACGTGGAACGACATTTTCGCGGAGCGTTACGCGATTCCGCCGGTTCGGGCCGCCGTCGCGCTGCAGCAGGCACTAACCGATTTTCGGCCGAACGTCATTTTTCTGCACAAACACGCGGACTTGGCGCTGCTTGAGTCCGTGGCCGAATGCGGCGTGCCCGCCGTGCGCATGGTGCATGACCACGACCTGTATTGCCTTCGTGGTTACAAATACAATCCGCTCACCCGTCAGATCTGCACGCGCGCGGCCTCACCGTATTGCGTCTTCCCCTGCGGCGGCACCGTGGCGCGAAATCGTAGCGGCGGCTTCCCCTTCAAATGGCTCAGCTATGGCGAAAAACAGCGTGAACTCGCGCTCAATCGCCGCTTCCATCGTTTGATCGCGGCGACGGAGTTCATGCGCGATGAACTGGTTCGAAACGGTTTCCGTTCCGAACAAATCGAGATTCTAGCGCCCGTGCCACGTTCCTCGGACGAGTCTTTCCAGTGCACCTTCGGCCAGCGCAATCGCCTCGTTTACGCCGGCCAGATCATTCGCGGTAAAGGGGTGGATGTCCTTCTGGAATCGCTGGCGCAGGTCGCCGGGCGCTTCGAGTGCGTGATCCTCGGCGACGGCAATCATCGCGCCCATTGCGAGAGACTGAGCGCCCGCCTCGGTCTGGCCGACCGCGTCCACTTCGCGGGCTTCGTTTCCCAGGAGAAGATCGCCGGGTATTATCGTGACGCCAGTGTCGCGGTGATGAGTTCGGTCTGGCCTGAACCGTTTGGCGCGACCGGACTCGAAGCGATGCGCTGTGGCTTACCCGTGGTCGCGTTCGACGCCGGCGGAATCCGCGAGTGGTTGATCGATGGCTGGAACGGCTTTCTCGTCCCGTGGATGGATCGAGCCCGTTACGCGGCCAGCATCGAAGAGCTGCTTCAAAACAAGTCTCGCGCCCGCACCCTGGGCGCGAACGGACGGCACTGGGTCGGGGAACAATTCGGTTTTCCAAAATACCTGAGCGGACTCGAAGATCTCTTCCACCGGGTTGGCCAATCTCCTGCGGTCGCGGGAGAGCGGAGTCTGGTTCCGCCCACCCAGGCCGCCGTTCGTCCATGATGAAATCCGCTGTTTCCACGTTCCGCACCGACCTTTCCGAATCGCTGACCTGCCATGAATCCTGCTACTGATCCCCGCCTCCCGCAAAACGTGCTGGATCACTTCGCCACGTTTGAATCGCCCTGGCGCCGGCGGCGCCTTCAGCTTTATCTCGGATGGAAACGACTGCTGTGGCGCTGGCTGGTCGGAGGGGCGCACCTGACCAAGCGCACGCTCGACCTTTTCGGCAGCGGCTGCGCCCTGCTCGTCTTTTCCCCGCTGCTCGCGCTGATTGCGCTTCTGATCAAACTCGAGGACCGCGGCCCCGTATTGTTTCCTCAAATGCGTGTCGGCCGCCATGGCCGCGAATTCCGCATGTTGAAGTTTCGCTCCATGAAGGTGGACGCCGAAGCCCGCCTGCATGAGATGCTGGGGGAAAATCACCATGCCACGGGAGTGACGTTCAAGATCAAGGACGACCCGCGCATCACCCGCGTCGGCAAATGGGCGCGTCGGTTCTCGTTTGATGAACTGCCGCAATTCTATAATGTCTTTGTCGGCGAGATGTCCCTCGTGGGCCCCCGGCCACCGCTGCCCCGTGAGGTTGCGCTCTATACGCTTGCCGACCGGCGGCGACTCGCGATCACTCCCGGGATCACCTGCCTCTGGCAGATCAGTGGCCGGGCCGAGATCGATTTTCCCGGGCAGGTAAAACTCGATGTGCGGTACATTGAAAGCCGCAGCTTCTGGCAGGACATCAAGATCCTCTGCAAAACCGTCCCGGCGGTCCTTTCCGGCAACGGAGCGTATTGATGAACGCGATACTGATTTGTCCCGGCGATCGTTCTGCGGTCCCCTGTCTGGTCGAAACCGCGCCGCTCGCCGCCGCGCCCGTGCTGGGACGGACCGTGATCGAGCACTGGCTCGACACGCTCGTGGCGCAGGGCCTGAAACAGGCGGCGGTGCTCGCGTCCGACCGCCCCCAACATATTCGCGCAATTGTGGGCAACGGCGCCCGTTGGGGCATTCAGCTCGAGGTCATTCCGCAAAGCCGGGAACTGAACCCCGACGAAGCTCGCCTCTGGCAGCAACGTTCGACCGCTCCGTCCGCCGGAGCCCCTGGGTGCATCATCGTTATGGATACGCTGCCCGGGGTCCCCGACTTCCCTCTTTTCGCCAGCTACGCCAGCTGGTATGCAGCCGTGTCCGCCTTTGCGCCCCATGCCCTCACTCCCGGCCGCATCGGGGTCCGCGAGGTGCAACCGGGAATCTGGATCGGACTGCACGCGAAGATCGCCGCGAGCGCGCGCTTGGAGGCACCTTGCTGGATTGGCCAGGGCGTGGTGATCGCCGAAGGTGCGTCCATCGGTCCTGGCGCGATGGTGGAGGACCATGTCGCCATCGAGCGCGGCGCCCGCATTAGCCACAGTATCGTTGGACCGAATACGTTCGTCGGACCGAACATTTCCCTGCAGGATTCCCTCGCCCTCGGGAGTACCCTCGTTAACTGGAAGAACAACTCGTGCCTGCGGGTGCCCGACGCGTTCTTCCTCTGCTCGCTCGCCGAGCGCCGGCTCGCTTATGACGGCTCCGGGCTCATCGGTCGCACCCTGGCCCTTGCGGCCATGCTCTGCACCGCGCCCGTCGCCTCCGCCGTGATGCTGCTCTCGCTGATCCGCGGAGAAAATCCTCTCCGACGCTGCCTCGGCGTTCGACCACAACGTGATGTACTCGACCGCTCCTTTCGGACCTTCGCCTACTACGAACTCACGAGCGGCAGCAACTGGCTCAAGCGTTGGCCCCAGTTCTGGAGTGTGGCCCGCGGCGATCTCAGGTGGGTGGGAAATCGTCCGCTTCGACCCACGCAGGCACTGACCCTCGCCCACGATTTCGAGCGGCTCTGGCTTAGCGCCCCGGTCGGACTCGTCTCGCTCGCGGATGCACACGGTTGCACCGATGGCCTGAGCGACGAGGTGTGCGGGCATGCCAGTTATTACGCGGTCCACGCGAACCGCCGCCTCGATTGGATCGTCCTCGGCCGAGCCCTTGTTCGCGCGGCGGCGGCCATTCCCATTCGTCCCCGCTCCCGGCGCAAGCCGGCCCCGGTGCTGCCCCACTTAGTATCCAAGCAGGAAGGTTAAAACCCTTTCTGCGCCAATCCGTTCTCCTGCGACCGCAGTGGAAAACGGCCTTTGCCTTCCCAAATGTGACCAACCGAAAGAACCCATGAAAATCGAGCACGACGGAAATAACCTCCGGGTAAGCGACATCGCCGAACTCAACGCGATCAACGCTTCAGCGTTTCGCGACGAGGTGCGCGCCGCCATGCCGGCCTCACCCCACACGATCGAGATCGATCTCTCGGAAACCCGGTTTGTCGACAGTTCTGGACTGGGCGCCCTATTCGCTCTCTACAAGGCTGCCAGCAATAATGGCCATGACGGCGTCACCTTGCGCCTGGTGAATCCCCGTCCGTCAATCCAGCAGCTGTTCGAGCTCACTCAATTGCATCAACTCTTTGAGATCGCGCGGCGGTGAATCCAAGCCCGATCCCCCATCGCCACCCCGAGATCCCATCGACTCCCATGGTTCAATCCGTCCCGCCGGAACGCGGCGTCAGTCAACGCGTCTCCTTCAAATGCGACTTGGCCGACGCTCGCAACGCCACCCGTCTGCTGCGCGCTTTCCTGGCTGAACAAGGGCTGGACGAGTCGGAGCAGTTCAATGGCGAGCTCTGCCTGGCGGAGGCGTGCAACAACGCCATCCAATATGCCACCGGTCCGCAACGGGAGCAGGCAATCACGGCCGAAGCGATCTGCCATTCCGCCGCCATCGAACTGCGGGTGACCGATCACACCGCGGGCTTCACCTTGGGCGGACCACGAACCCCGCTCGATCCTCAGCGGGAAAATGGACGAGGCTTGTTCATCATCCAGTCGCTGATGGACGAGGTGCGATATTATCGCGGAGAAGAAGGAAACGTTCTCGTGATGCGAAAGACGCGGACGCATCAGCACCATCGCCCGGCCGACGCTGCCGCCCACGCTTCCCTCGACAGCGCCCGGGAGCAACTGGAGTACTGTCAGCAAACGATCAGCGGGATGGCCCGCGAGCTTTGCTTTCGCTCGGAGAGTCTCTCCGCGATTTTCCGCTGCTGTGCGGAGCTGGGCCGAACAAGTGACCTCGAGGGATTCGGTCACCGGCTGATGAACGATCTCCTTCATCTGACCACGGCGGACTGGTTCGTCCTGCGGATCCTGCCGGCCGGGGGTAATCAACTGGAAGTATTCGCCGCTTCGTTTCCCGAGCTTCACCACCACGCGTTGCCGTTCACCGCGGGAGCGGCGGAGGCCGCCCCGCCCGCGGAACTCGCAGCCGCCCGCACCCGGCGCGAAGTCGAATTCGCTGCCGCACAAACCGCCGGCGACGAGCCGTTGCGCCTGGCCGGTGCGGGGGCCTCCGGCCTGGTCCATCCCCTGCTCTTCGGCGA
This sequence comes from uncultured Opitutus sp., assembly GCA_964450575.1. Lineage (GTDB taxonomy): Bacteria > Verrucomicrobiota > Verrucomicrobiia > Opitutales > Opitutaceae > ER46. The sequence continues at coordinate 3,789 of CAYVDZ010000009.1, read as the reverse complement.
CCAATTGCTGGGCACCCTCGCGATCGGTCGCAGGAATTCGGATCCACCGCTCTCTGCACTCCAGACCGGGATGATCCGCACCTTCGCCGAGTTCATGGCGGTACAGATCCAGAACGCGCGTCACCACGAGGAGCAGGTTCATGCGCGCCTGGTCGCCCACGAACTGGAAATTGCGCATCGGATCCAGCGCGCCCTGCTCCCGCGCACCCTGCCGAGCCTCCCCGGTTTCCAACTGTCGGCCAGTTGGGAAAGCGCCCGCCAGGTCGGCGGTGACTTTTACGACGCGATTCCCATCGGTGATCATGCCGTTCTCCTGGTCGTTGCCGACGTCATGGGCAAAGGGGTCCCGGCCGCGATCTTCGCCACCATCACGCGCAGTCTGCTCCGCGCCATGGCCGTGCGCAGTCATCATCCCGCCCGCCTGCTGAAGCGCCTCAACGAACTCCTCTACACGGAGCTTTCGAGCGTGGGCATGTTCATCACCGCGCAGCTGGTGTTCGTCGATTTGAAGCGACGCCATCTGGTCGCGGCGAGCGCCGGGCATTGCCCAGTCGTCCTGCGGTCCGGCGAAACGGTCCGTACTCTGGCGGTCAGTGGCACGCCGCTGGGCATCCTGCCCGAGACGACGTACCAGCAACAAACGGCCACCTTCGCTGAAGCCGGCGGGCTGTTGCTTTACACCGACGGCCTGACCGAGTCGCAGAATTCCGCCGGAGCGATGTTTGGTCACGACCGCCTGGTGGAATGGTTTCGCGCCCGCCCGCAACTTGGCACCGCCGAAGCCATCCGGGACGAGCTCACGGCCGAGCTCACGCGCTATCGGGGCGGCGCGCCCCTGCGCGACGATCAGGCGATCCTCATTCTGGCAGAAGATTCGGGGACGGAGGAAACGACTCCGCCCGGACACCGTTCGGATCCGGAAATCAATCACATGCCGGCCCTCACGCGCGATCCCGCGACCGCCGTCGCCACCCACTCCACCTCCGCGCCATGAAGCCCATTCTGCCCCTTTTTGTCTTCATCGATGCCTGCGGTTGGGAGATCATTAAAAACGATCCTTTCGTGCGCGATGTCGCGCCGCATCGCCGACCACTGCGCTCGGTCTTCGGTTACAGCTCGGCCTGCATCCCCTCGATCCTCTCGGGCCGTTATCCGAGCGAACATCGCAATTGGTCGTATTTTGTCTATGATCCGGAGCATTCCCCTTTTCGGAAATTACGCGCGCTGCAGTGGCTCCCCACCGCCTTGACCGGACGGCGACGCGTCCGGCGCTGGCTGTCGAAATACGTGAAGATGCGGTTGAAATTCAAAGGCTACTTCGATCTCTACAACATTCCGTTTCGCCATATCTCGCTGTTCGATTTCACGGAAAAGAAAAGCCCTCTCCAACCCGGCGGAATGAATCGCGGACCAAACGTCTTCGATTTCCTGCTGGAGCGCGGCATTCCCTATCACGTCAGCGCGCCCACGGCCGGCGAGGAGCCGAATCTCGCCGCGCTGCAACGCGACATCGCCCGGGAACAGATTGACTTTGCGTTCCTGTATTGGCCGGAGCTGGACGGCCTGATGCACCGGGTTGGCAACGACTCGCCGGAAGTCCCGGCGCGCCTCCGTGACTACGAGGACAAGATCGCGCGCCTGCTGGTCACCGCACGTGAACACTACGAGGAAGTGCGGCTCTATGTCTTCAGCGATCACGGCATGGCCAACTGCGACCAGCATCTCGATCTGCGCGCCCAAATCGACGCGCTTGGATTCACGATGGGCGAAGACTACGCCGTGGTCTACGACTCGACGATGGCGCGGTTCTGGTTTTTCAACAACCAAGCCCGCCGCGCCATCACCGGACAACTGGGCACCGTTCCGGAGGGGCACGTCATGAGCGATGACGAGCTCAGACAGCTCGGCACGTATTTCCCGGACCGATACTTCGGCGAGCTGATTTTCCTGGTGCAGGAAGGCACGCTCATCGTGCCGGGCCATATGGGCGCCCGTCCCATTCGCGCGATGCACGGTTTCCATCCTGACGCTCCGCACAGTTACGCGGCGTTGATGACCAACCAGGCGGATGTGCCTGACGATGTCGCCGCCATTCCCGACATGTTCACCCTAATGACCCGGGACGCCGAATGCGCGCATGCCGCCAACCGGCCGACCGCAAGCACCGTCACCCGAACCTAGCGGAGGGGACGGCCTCTCCCTCGTCGGTGCCGGGCCGGGGCAAATCCGGTACCGCTGGGAACGGGTTCAGCGGCCCGCTTCCACCAATTCCATTTCCTCACGCGTCACCTCGTCGGTCCGCAGCCGTTTGGCCTCCTCCTCGCTCACCTCGCGACTGACAAAGCTGTAGATCGCCGGCACTACGAACAGCGTCAGCAGTGTGCCGCCGATCATGCCGCCCACCACGGCGACGCCCATCGGCACGCGGCTTTGCGCACCGGCCCCGAACGCGAGGGCAATCGGCAGAATGCCCAGGATCGTCGAGAAACTGGTCATCAGAATCGGCCGGAACCGCGCGACCGCCGCGTCCTCGATCGCCTCGCGCACGGAGCGGCCGGTGAGCTTCCGTTGATTCGCGAATTCGACGATGAGGATGCCATTTTTCGTCACCAACCCGATCAGCATCACCAGGCCAATCTGGCTGAAAATATTCAGCGTGTATCCACCCAGCCACAACGCCACAAGTGCGCCTGAAAGCGCCAGCGGCACCGCGAGCATGATGATAAAGGGATCCCGGAAACTCTCGAACTGCGCCGCGAGCACGAGATAGATCAACCCGAGGGCGAAAACGAAGAGAAACAACAGGCTCGAGGAGCTATCGACAAAGTCCCGCGATTGCCCGGCAAGTTCCGTGGTGAACCGGTCGTCAAGCACCTCCCGTGCAATCGCGCGCATCGCTGCGATGCCATCGCCAATGGTCCGCCCGGCGACCACTTCAGCCGACACCGTCGCGGCCGCATACCGGTTAAAGCGATACAAGGCGGGCGGCGTGGTGGATTCCGTCAGCGTGATCAGGGTGTCAAGCGGCACCATCTCACCCGCCGCCGAGCGCACGTGAATGCCGCGAATGTTCGACGGCTGGTTGCGGTCCGAACGCTCGAGTTGCCCGATCACCTGAAACTGCTCATCGTTGAGAATGAAGTAACCATAGCGCTGTTCGCTCAGCGTGAACTGAAGCGTCTCGGCAATATCGCGAACCGAAACCCCGAGTGATTGGGCCCGGTCACGATCAATTTCAACCCGGAGTTCGGGCTTGTTGAACCGGAGATTGGCATCGACGAAAGTGAAGGTTGGATCCGCCGAAGCGCGCTGGAGAAACGCGGGAAGCACGCGCTCGAGATCTTCCAGCGTCGGCGCCTGGAGAACAAATTGGACCGGCGCGCCCGAGCGTCGATCGCCGATGGTTGGCTCCTGTTGAATCGAGATTCGCGCGCCAGGAATCCGGGAAAACACCTGCCGGAGCGAGGCCGCAATCTCTTGCTGCGTGCGGGTTCGTTCCGACGGAGGAACGAGCGAAATGCGGGCAAACCCGGAGTTGACCGCAGAGTTGCCGAAGCCGGGCGAGGTCACGGTGGTTGTTTCCGCGACCTCGGGAACTTCGCGGCGCAACACCGCGTCAATCTCGTCCATGAACGCCAGCATGCTTTCGAACGTGGTCCCTTCCGGCGCAAAAGCACTGACTCGCACACTGCTGCGGTCCTCCATCGGCGCCAGTTCCCGGGGGAGCGTCGTGAAGAGCCACCACGAAATGCCACCAGCGCCCAGCAACACCACGATTGCCAGCCAGCG
>CAYVDZ010000008.1:5662-22662 GCA_964450575.1 uncultured Opitutus sp. | reverse complement strand
CGACCGCGGCACGCTCCACGAACCGGCGAACCTCCGCGCGCAAGTGAAACGCCTGCTGCAGGACCCGCGGTCGCGCGCATTGTTCGATGGCTTCGGGGCGCAGTGGCTGGAGTTGGGTGAGCTGGATGCGAAAGTCTTCGATACCGACAAATTCCCGGCCTTGACCGCCGAAGTGCGCGCAGCGATGTATGACGAGGCGCGGTTGTTTTTCGAAAGTATTGTCCGGGAAAACCGGAGTGTCGTCGCGTTCGTGGACAGCAATTACACCTTTCTCAACGGCGCGCTGGCGCAACTTTACGGACTGGAAAAAACCGTCACCGGTCCGGCCATGCGCAAGGTGACGCTGACCGATCCCAATCGCGGCGGAATTCTGGGCATGCCCGGCGTTCTGGCCGTAACCTCGTTTCCCAATCGCACGAGTCCCGTCAAACGCGGGGTGTGGGTGCTTGAACAAGTCCTCGGGGAGCACGTGCCGCCCGCGCCACCAAACGTTCCGGCGCTGGAAGTACAGGACGGAGCCAAGGTCGCAAACTTGACCCTGCGGCAGCGCACGGAATTGCACCGCACGGATCCTACCTGCGCCAACTGTCACCGCATTCTCGACCCGATCGGATTCGGCCTGGAGAACTTCGATGCCATCGGCCGCTGGCGCGACGTGGAAGAGACGGGCGGCGCGATCGATGCCACCGGCGAGCTGCCGGACGGAAAACGTTTTTCAACGCCCAAGGAACTCAAAGCCATCATCGCCGCCCGCCAGCCCGATCTCGCCCGCAACCTGACGGAGAAACTGCTCGCCTACGCCCTCTGTCGCCCGCTCGAAGGCTACGACGAAATCGTGGTGGATCGCCTGATGGACACCATCGCCCAAGACGGCTATCGGATGCAGACGCTGATCACGGAAATCGTCACGAGCTACCCCTTCACGCAGCGTCGGATTGAATAACGGCCCGTGCTCATGCAAGCCTTTAACCATCGATCTTCACTCGTCGGCACTGATCGACCGCATTTAGATTTTGGGGGGCAGGTGCTTCTCACACCTTTTTCATCGCGAGACGCGCGAAGCGTATTCGCAGCCTCGGTTTCCTGGCTGGCAATTGCGCGACGATCGGCCCATCATTTATGAAGTGAGTGAGTGTCCCCCACCCCCCATGAGCAGCAATCACCTCATCGACCGTCGCACCTGCCTGAAAGGAATCGGCGTCGCCCTCGCCCTGCCGCTGTTCGAGTCAATGGGTTGGGCCGAACCGGCAAACAAGAATGCCGCCAAGCCGCCGGTTCGCCTGGGTTTCATGTACATGCCGCACGGGGTGATCATGGATCAGTTCTGGCCGGCGAGCCCGGAGAGCTTCCTGACATCGCCGCCACCCGCGTTGGCATCGCTGCGTTCCGTGTTGAGCGAATGCCTTTTGATGAAGGGGATCTCGGGCGTGCCGATCTCTCCTTTCAACGGCGCCCCTCACGCCCTGGAATTATCGACGTGGCTGACGGCGCGGTTGCCCGATGCGGACCGCCGCAGCCAGATCGCCATTGCGATTTCGGCCGACCAGATTGCGGCGAACTATGTGGGCCACCTCACGTCGTTGCCGTCGCTCGAATTGGCCACCATGCCGCAGACGCACAAGGAGAACCAGGAAGGGTTGAACGAGGGCTACTATTCGCACTGCAGCTACCGCTCCGCCACGCAGGCTGTACCTGCCGAGACCAATCCGCGTAGCGTGCTCAACCGCCTCTTTAGCATGAGTAACCAGGCCGGCCAGGGCCGGAAACCCGGCCAGTCGACGCAGACGGGCGCGCTGGACCGCAAGATGCTGGATCTGGTCATCGGCGGCGCCAAGGACCTGCGGCGCACGCTCCCCCAGGGCGACCGGCACAAGCTGGACGAATACCTCGACAGCGTGCGTTCCGTGGAGCGGCGCATTGCCGCGATCGAATTCCGGCAAAAAGAGGCGGCGCTGGAGAAGGCTGGCGTCAGCCCGAGCCAACGCTTCGCGTCGGATTCTCCGCCGATCGAAATCAAGATTCCGTTGGGAGATAAACGCAGCGAGTATATGCAGGTGATGTGTGACCTGAATGTGCTCGCGTTCCAGACCGACACCACGCGCGTTAGCACGTATATTGGTTCCACGCCGAACGGGGTGTCGTATCCGGAGCTTGGATTCAAGGACACGCATCATTCCCAGACCCATCACGCCCAGGATGCGGAGAAGGTGCGGAGGGTCGCCGCGATCACCGCGTTCAATATCGAGCAGTTCGCCTATATGATCAAACGGATGCAGAGCATCCGCGAAGGTGAGGGCACCCTGCTCGACAATTCCATCATGATGTGGGGCTCGGGCCTGGAGGATGGTAACAAACACGCCCGCGAAAACCTGCCCTTTATTGTCGCCGGCCGCGGCGGCGGCACGCTCAACACCGGCCGCTTCCTGAAGAACGTGCGCGGAAACCAGGGCGACCTGCTCACGACCTTGCTCGGCTGTGCCGGCGTCCCACTGGATCGCCCGATCGGCATCGCGACGAAACAGATCACCGAAATGACGCACCGGGTCTAAGGCCCGAAGTTCGGACAGGCTTGTTCAACAGGAGTCGAGTGCCCGCTTCGCGTCACACAACTCTCAAGGTTATATATTACATGTAACGAGAGAGGATGATTCGCGTGGATTCCAAGGCTGCCAACACTACCATTGGGGTCAACCGGATCTGGCGAAGGGTCTTGGCAGCAATGAATCCACCCGGAGCCAAGGCAGTTTTAGCCCGCAGATTGTTTGAGTTTCCCTACTCTGGGCGAGGTGTCGGATTTGCTGCGCATCCCCGGCCCCTGACGTAGCTACAGATCGCGTGCGCGATCTCGCGACTGTGCGCGACCCGCAGTGAGCTCGATGCCGGGACGTGGAAACATCCGCGCTTCGCCGGCACCCCCATTCCCACCCTCGCGATACCCATGAATCCGGGAAAAAACGGGCGTGAACCTGCGGCGAGACCCGGCATTTTCGGGTTCGTACCTTAATCCTATGAATAAACGAATCCACCTCCTCCTCGCCTCAGTCGTTCTCGCCCTTGCCCTGCCGCTCACCGCGCTAGCGGCTCAGCCTGACAGCAACAAAACACCGACCGCGTTCTCCACCTTCGACCGCAACCGGGACGGCAAGATCACCCTCACTGAATATAGTACCACGCTGAAAAACTCACCCGGCGAGGCAACGGCCCCCAGCCGCTTTGCCTCGCTCGACCAGAATGGCGACGGCGCGCTATCCAAAGAGGAGTTCGCCGCCGGCGCAGAGAAAAAGGCAAAAAAGAAAAAGGAGACCTGAGGTCTGCGGAGCCCTCAGCAGCGAACAAGCGGAGCAAACCGGCTCCGCTTTTTTATGCCGAGCGATCTTCGAGCAGCCACGGACGGCCGATGCCGCATCGCGATATCGCTCGCGTGGTCATCGCCGGTCACGCCCAGCGTCGCCAATAAAGTCACCGGACGTCAACCGCGATGGGTAGACAGTGACTGATCAAGTAATGCCCACGATCGGCCTGATGCTCGCGCGGCTGGGTCCGGCCGCGGGCGTCGGTGGCGCGCGCCAGGAGCGTCACCTTGCCTGGAACCGCCGGCGTCCGCCAATCGAATTCCCAAAGTTGCCAGGCGTTCGGCACCGGTTGGCCGATCAGTTTCGCGTCTCGCCAGGTCGCACCCGAATTGTCGCTGATTTCGACCTTCACAATCTCGACCTCGCTCGTCCAGGCGGCACCATGCATTCGATAATCTGACCGGGCCGGCACAACCTCGCCGATCGCCGGCCGCGCGATCTCGGCTTTGACCTGCAGTTCCTGGATCGGCACGAGCGTCGGCAAACCCTCGCGCCTTTCCCAATAGGAGTAGTCAATCGATTGAAAATAACCGGCGAAAGGCCGATCGCTGACCACAATGCGTGCGAGCCATTTCACCGACGCCGCGGCATACCAGCCCGGCACAATCGCGCGCACCGGAAAACCATGAGCCGGTGACAGGGGCGTGCCATTCATCATCAGGGCGAGGAGCACATCGTGGCATGCTTTGCGGCGGGGCACACTGCGCGAGAAGTGGAGTGCGCCCGCGGGGCGGGGCGACTTCTCGGCCTCCCCGTGATCCGCACCTTCAAGAATGACGTCGACCGCGTCCGACGTCATTCCGGCGCGCTCGAGCACCGCGGAGAGAGGCACACCCGTCCACTCCGCGTTGCCCACGGCGCCAAGTTCCCAGAGCGTGGCGTCGGGCGGCGGCTGAAGGAAAGCGCGACTGTTTCCAGCACACTCCAGCGTCGCCGTAATGGTGCGCATTTCCATTTCCAGCAGGGCTTCGTAACCGATCTCGAAAGGAGTCTCGACCGCGCCTTCGACTTTCAACCGCCACATTTTCACATCCACGCGGGGCACCGGAAAATGGTCCCGCACATAAAAGTCATCATTCGGCGTGATGAAGCCATCCAGCTTCGAAAACGGCATCTCCACATTCAACGGTGATTGTTCGCGTGTGATCATTCAGGTTGTCGCCGCTCTCATTCAGGATGCTCGCACGATATCCGCTACCACACTATACCGCCGTCGGCCTGCCCTTGTCGAGGGTTCCCTCGCACCGCTCACAAAAATCCGCGTGGATGGGCGTCTCAAAGATGTGCGTGATCGGTACATTTTTCGCGCGGGCGAGTTCGAGGTGACACTCCACATCCGCAGGGGGATAGAAGACCGCCGCCATCCCGTCCGAATCATCGCCGACCAGATAGGAAAGCTCCGCGACGCTTTCGGTTTGGATGTATTCAAAAATAAGGGCCATGAGTTCCTGCTCCGCGGTTTTAACAACACGCCCATGCGATCCAAACCGTCCCCAATCATAGCTGAATTCTTTGCCGTACCTATGGGGTCTAACCCGAATGACGCTAAACCAGGCAAAGCAGGAACGCCGTCCGGGTTCCGGATCAATCGCTGGGGGATGCCGCGGCTTGGAACTCGCCTGACGTCAGCGCACCCTCCCCTTGCCCGCCCGGTCGGCGCTGTTGATTGTTCACGGCGCCGCCGAGGACATTAGATTGAAACCGCGATTGGTTTCTGGTCGTCCACCGAGGGTTGCAGGCCACGCACCTCCGATGCGTTACCGCGATCTGGATCGGACACCCGCACGCGATACTTCCCGGGAGCAAATACGTGCGGCCGGAAATTCGGGCTCGCCGCCCGCAGGGCATAGACGAGTTCTCCGGTGGCTTCGTCGTAAACGTGAATCACCGGCTTCGCGGCACCGCGGATTGTGAGCGACGGCAAATGGCCGGTAACCTTCCGCCCATAGTTTTCGAGCATTTTGATCTCGATCGGCCAGCCCGGCATCTGCGTGTCGGTCTTCGTGAAATCGGCGAGGAATGGCCAACACTCGACGCGGATGGTCTGACGTTGCTTATCAAAACGCACCAGACCGAAGCCCGACGCTTTATCATCGAGAAACTGCATGGCATCGCCCGCCCGGGGTTCCTTCGCCCCGTTCTTCACCGCGAGGACCGTAAAGGGATGACCAAAACTGTCGGTAAAATCACCCGTGAGCCCGGGTCCATTTGGTTTGGTCCACGGCGCAAGCAACGGCTCAAACCAACGTGGATAGCCAACGTTTACCGCCGGACCCGCAAAGGCCACCGAGGCATCACGGTGTTCATCGACCCCATACTGGACTAAACCCGGTATATGCTGGTCACCCGCAATATGAAACGCGAAGGCTTTTCGGATTGTGCGCACCGCCCGGTTGCGCGCGGTTTGCGGCCAGCCATTGGTATCGTAATCCGCCCGCAAAATCATCGACTCACCCCGCCCATGGGTCGTGGGAAAAGCCGAAAATATTGTTTGGGATATAACCGCTTTCATATCGGCGCCGCGCCAGTCCTCAACCCACTTTTCCAGGAACTCCTCCTGCTTGGCCCCCAGAAGTGTAAGCCCGGGCACGTCCGCCGTCTTCGGGTCGAAATTCGGATTTGTTTCATGATCGCCCCGCCCGCCTGTCGGTGGGACATTTCCTTCCGGCGCCGATTTATATTGGCGATCCGCGAGCACTGCGAAACTGATCCGCCCGTAGGTAAGCGGTCCATAATACTGCAGCGTACCGCGCTTGGCCGGCGTGGGGTCATAAGGATCCGGATGATGCGCCGTCTGGGTGCGATACACGACATTCACCCATTCCGCCGCCATATCATAGCCGCCCGCCTCCTGGGTCGTCGTTTTTGCCGCCCCGCCTTCGCCCCAAAGATTGCCTTGATACACATCGTGGTCATCCGGCAACGAGATGCTTGGCCGATCCCGCATCAGCTCGCGCCACGTCCATCCGTGCAGATACCATTTGCGCAAGTAGTCGATCATCGCGGCGTCCACCGGCGTTCGAATCACGCCGAAGCCACCGGTCGATTCATAAAACTGGTCGCCCGTAAACGCCAGCACGTCGGGGTTCACCTTGGCGACGTTTTGTACATAGGGAGCATTCGGAAATGCCTCGTGAATATTGCACGAGATGTCGGCCACCGAGAGCGTCGGGACATCCACCGGATCGCGGCGCACGGTCCCCGTCCAGAAATGCTCCTCCTGCCGGCCATCCGTATACGTGAGATTATAAGCGAGACGATAGGGCGCGTCGCGCCCCACCTCCCAGTTCGGAATGCGGAACGTGGCGGTGCGCGCCTCGGGATGGATGCGTTCCTCGCCCGCCGTCCTCCACGAGCTGCCCGTCTGCACCTGCAACCGCACGGTCCGGGCATCCTTCGGCCCGATCGGAGGCAGTTGCGCCGTCATTTTCATGATGCCCCCGCTCAACGTATATTGGGAAAAAAACAACGGCCCAAACGTCCGCTCCGGATGCGCCTCCACCTTCGCTCCCGACACGCGCCAATCGGCAAACCAGAACCGGCCCAACCCCGCGTTCACCGCTCCTGCCCCGCTCGTCGTCGTCGCGGCGGCCTTCGCCGCTTTCTTCGCCGCGGCTTTGCCCGCAACGGGTCCGCTGACACCGGGAAAATTGTTCACCAGCACCAGGCCGCCCACACACTGCTCACGCGGCACGTCCTTCGCCACCGCCGCCAGTTCGGCGCCGCGCACATCGAGGAGTGTCAGGGTAATCCGATAAACACCACCGGCGGGCACACCGGTCAGGCGTAACTCCGCTTCGGATACATCCAGCCGCCCTGCTGCAGGTTTCGCCGTGCCTGCTGCGCCGATGAAGAGCGCTCCATCGGACGTCAGTCCGGCATCCAAGCCGCGCCCAAAAACGAGGGCATTCCGAAAATCCGGCAGCGGTCCGCGCACACCAACGCGAAAGCCGACCGAGCCTTTGCCTGCACTCAACGATGCTCCATCGGCGCGACCAAAGCGCACCGCGGTGGTGAAGCTCTCCGCTTTCTCTCCCAACGCCCGAACCAACACATGCACGTTGCGATCCGGAGCGGCATTCGTGCACTCGAGCCGGCCCCCGACGAGCCGCCAATCCTGCAGCGGATTGGACCAATACTCTGGCCCGAGCCAGACCCGATCCGGGCAGGACTTCCAGTTGCTGACAAAGTCGCCCGCACCCGGGGCGGTTGCAGCCTGGAGGATCGGAGTTAACCGGGAGGTAACGACGACGCCAGCAGCAATCGCTGCGGAATTGGACAAGAAGCGGCGCCGGGTTAATCTTGGGGCGGGGTTGGCCATAGTGAAAAAAACAGAGGGGAAATTCGGCAAATGAAACGCGCGCCATCGGGGCTCGCAGATAGGGATCGACAGAAACTAGACACCGACGAGAGCGAACGCATGTCAATCGCCGACCAAGCCCACCGAGTCTTGGTCGGGCGAAATGCGCGCAATTTCCGGGGACGAGCGGACCAGCGGTTCAGGTCGCCAGAGTTCGCTCACGACGGAGCGAGGACCGGGGTTTCGGCCTGGGTTTCGGTCCCCCGATAGTTCAAGGGCCTTTGCCTTCGATGGGCACTCCGGCACCGCCCGCGGCCACCACCTGGGTTTCGGTCTCACTCTTGTCCGCCCCTTCCTGTAGCCACTTGGCAAATACGATTGCCGCCACCAGCGCGTAGATCATGCACGCCGGCATCCACATGATATAGCCCGCCAGTTGCTGGTCCTGCAACGCCGCCATTCCCCACGCCGGAGCCCTCGTCGCATACGTTTCATACCATACTCGCGGCGCCAGCGCCATAAAGACGCCCAGCATTGTGGCGTGCAGCGACGTCGCAAACAGATACAACACCGCCCCGCCCTGGCTCAGCCGCAGCCGGCCAATCGGGTCGAACATCACCCGCCAGAACAGGCCCGACACTCCAAAAAAAATCAGGTGCTGTACATCATGCACCCAGGCGTGCCGCAGCGCCGCTTCATATAAAACCGGGAGGTGCCAGACCCAGAGGACAAACGCGTATAAAGCCCAGAGAAACAGCGGCTGCCAAAACATATAGCGTGGAAGCCCGCGACGCTCTGCTAGTTGCCGCCAGCGACCGATCCGGCCCCGGACCGACGGCGGAAAGGCCCACAGGATCGTCCGCGCCGGCGCGCCCAACACCACCAGCGGCGCCGCCAGATTCATCAAGGTCATGTGCTGCACCATGTGGACCCAGAGCAATTCTCCGGCGAGGACATCAACCGGCGAAAGCAACGCGACGATCAAGCAACCGATCCCCGCCCCGAAGGCCCACACCTGGAGCGGACGCACCGGGGCGTCCGCTCCGCGTTGGGCCCGCATGTGGCGAATGCCCGAGACGTAACACGCCACGAAGAAAAAGAGATTCGCTATAATCAACGCATCCGGATTCCAGTGCGTCCACCACGGTCTGCCTGGATCCGGCAAAGCTCCCGTGTGCGCGAACAGGGGCGACGCCAGGGCCAGCGTGCCCATCCCCATCGTTCCCGATCTTCGCCGCGCGCTCATTTCAACATTCCCTTAAATAGTAAAAGATCGGAATCGTCTGCACTATGATCACACCTGCGAAGACCACATTCGAGATTAAGCCCAAACGCACGCTAAAGGCCGTGGCCCGTTCACCCTCGCCTCCCACCTCTGCAGCCCGGAGCCGGCGATGAAACCGCAAGCTGACAACAATCGCCACCCCGGCGATCCCGGCAGCCAGCACGGAAACGCCGAGGAGCATCCAGGCAACCAGCGTCAGCCCTCCTACCTGGGTTTCTCCCATTCCAGAAAGACAGCCGAACTCCGCCACCGCATACGCCAGAAGCAGATGAAGCGTCCAGGCCGTCGCACCCCCCAGGAGTACAAACCAGACTAACGCACGATTTACCTGCAGTGGCTCGGATCTGACGTCAGAAGAACCTGGATACGATGCATCCATAAACTTACAGCAAGTGTGGCGACAAATACAGTACTCCGTAAACCGCCGCGCCGGCGGCAGCCACGAAATAGCCCAACAACGCCCCAAGTTGTAACGGCAACAGCACGTAGAAATCGCTCCGGAACTCCGCCCGCAACACGCGCACCGAGGCGGCAGACCACAGAACCAAGGCACCAAGTACAAACAACATCACGGCCATCGAGATGACATGAAACGCCGAAGCGTAGGCATTAACCTGCAGATTAAACGTCTGGTTGAAGAGGTGGTGGGTCACCAAGCCCAGATATGCGACCCACAAAAGCGCCGTCGCCGCTAGACCGACTTTAAGCAGTCCCCGACTTTCGCAGGCAAAGCCAAACGTCGCCAGACGGATCGTCCCCGCACTCAGGAGGAGAGGAGCATACACCAACCCTCCTGCCAGCCAGTCAGGCAGCGGAATATTCCCCTGCGGCCACACGTCGGAAAAGAGCCGCAGATAAAAATACGCATAGAATAATGCGCCGAAGGCCGTCGCCCCGATAATGAGGAACGTCAGGAGACCACACCAGGCCGTCGACTGCACGCCCGTGACATTGGCCGGAACTCCGGCGCGCTCAGGCACATCACTTTCGCGCAGAATCCTGACGAATTCAGGAACCGGATACATCCAACGCACAAAGCAGCCCGTCGCAAAGATCAGTCCTAGGGGGAGCAAGAGATAGGATTTGAGCAGTACCCCGAGAAAGGCCACGAGCAGCCCGATGGCCGCGAAAAACGGCGCGGGCGAGAGTCCGGCCAGGACGTGAATCGCCACCACCCGCCCCGTGATCGTATCGGTGCCAAGCGTAGCGCGCCAGTCCGTGGGCGCAGCCGCCAGCGCGGCCGAGGCCCGTTCCGCGGCCGGATCAGAGACCGTACTCTTTGTCCCCCAAAGCGGTTCCCGGTGATGAACGACCGGTGGCTGCAGAAAACCAAATTGTGGGGGCGGCGACTCGGTCGACCACTCGAGCGATCCACTCTGCCACGGATTCTTCCCGGCGGACGCACCGTCACGCACGCTGCGCCAGCAGTTCCAAACCATGACCACAAAGCCCACCGCCATCGTAAATCCGCCGATCGTTGCCGCTATATTATAGCCTTCGAGCTGTAAACTCGCCGGATAGCGATAGACGCGTCGAGGCAGACCCAGCAGTCCCATGATGTGCATGGGAAAGAACGTCAGGTTGAATCCGACAAACGTGAGCCAGAAGCTCCAACGCCCCAATGTCTCCCCCAAGAGTCGCCCCGTGATCTTGGGCCACCAGTAATGCGCTCCCGCAAACAGCGGAAACACTACGCCGCCAATCAGCACGTAGTGAAAATGCGCGACGATAAAAAACGTGTCGTGCACCTGCCAGTTGAACGGAGCGACCGCGATCATCACCCCGGTGAACCCGCCAAGGACAAAAATGAAAAAGAACCCCAGGACATATAAAAAGTGAGTCGTAAACTGCGGCCGCGTTCCCCAGAGCGTGGCGATCCACGCGAAGATTTGAATGCCACTCGCCACCCCGATCATCAAACTCGCCGCCGTGAAAAAACTTAACCCGAGCTCAGGTAATCCCGTCACGTACATGTGATGCATCCACAGGCCAAAACTCACGAAACCGGTCAGCATCACCGCCATGACCACCAGCGAATAAGCCGCCAGCGGACGTTGTGCGGACGTCGAAATGATCATCGAGATTACGCCGGTCGCAGGCAGGAACATGATATAGACCTCGGGGTGACCAAAGAACCAAAACAGATGCTGCCACAGCAGACTGCTTCCGCCGAAGGCCGGCTCGAAGAACCGCGTGCCCGCGGCCCGGTCCAGCTCCAGCAGCGCCGTCGCGACGAGCAGCACCGTGAACGCGAAGATCATCATCACCCCGGCCACAAGGACCGTCCAGGCGAACAACGGCATCCGACGGATCGACATCCCCGGAGCGCGAAGTTTGAGCAACGTAATAACAATCTCCACGGCGGCGCCGATACCCGCGATTTCAACCAGCGCCAATCCCATCACCCAGAAATCCAAGCCGCGCCCCGAGTACGCCGGGCCGGAAAGCGGGGTGTAGGCGAACCAACCCGCATCAGGCACATCGCCCGTCAGGAAACTCGCATAGAACACCAATCCTCCAAAAAGGCAGGTCCAATAACTGAAGGCCGTCAGTCGCGGATACGCCACATCACGCGATCCGATCATGAACGGCAGTAAATACAGCGCGAGCCCCTCGATGAACGGTACTGCGAACAAGTACATCATCGTCGAGCCATGCATCGTGAACAGCTCGTTATAGAGCTGCGGGCCCATAAACGTGTTGTCGGGCACCGTGAGCTGGATTCGCAACAGCAACGCCAGCGCGCCGCCGATCGCGAAGAAAGCACTCGCCGTCGCCATAAAGCGGATACCCAGCCGCTGGCTGTTGACCGCCACCAGCACGCCCCACCACCCTGGAGGCGTACCCCAGAGGCGTTCGAAGTCCGCGCGGCGTTCAGGAGCAACGGGGGCCATGGCAGGGATGAACACGATGCAACGACGCCACTGGGCGTGACCGAAACGGCAGTAACGGCCCGGCTATAATGTCACGGATTACGTGACACTGTGGATCGGCGACGGGTGGCGGATTTGGAGACATTGGATGATTAATGGAGGCTTTGTAGATAATCGAGGAGCAGATCCAGTTCGTCCTGAGCTAGAGGGGAATGCGGCATCAGGCTGCCGGGCTTGATCGCCTGTGGTTCCAGAATCCATTTTGCGAGGTGCGCCCGAGTGTTCTCGATCGAGCCTGCCCCGAGCGTGAGACGAGTGCCGATGTGGGTGAGGTCGGGGCCGATCCGGCCATCCGCCCGTGTATCGCGCACCCGATGGCAAACATGACACGAAGCGCGGAAAAACACCTCTTCTCCGCGGCTGAGTTCAGGCGTGATCGAAACGGGATGCGGGCGGCGGTGACGCGCTTCCCACGCGCTATACTCATCGGGCGGCAACGCCACTACGCGCAGCGCCATCAAGGCATGCTGCTTGCCACAAAACTCGGCGCATTGCCCGCGCCAATGGCCCGGTTCATCCGCCCGGATCCAGAAACGGTTCACGGTCTCAGGGAGCAGATCGACTTTTCCATGCAAGTTTGGCACCCAAAAGCTGTGCACCACGTCCTTGGCGCGAAGCTCGAGCCACACTGGTTCGCCGGCCGGCAGATAGATCTCGTTCGCGGTAATAATACCGAGCTCCGGATAACGCACCTCCCACCACCATTGAAATCCGGTGATCTGAATAACCCGGCCCTCCGTGGGTCGGCGCAGGGTGAGCGTTGTTTGCACTGAATAGATCAGCAGGCCAACCAATATGATCGAGGGTACGATAATCCCACTGATAACCACAAAACGTCCCGCCCCCCCAGGAACCTTCTTGCCCGTTTGTCCGCGCGAGATGGCGAGATACGTCAGCGCCATCACAAGTACAAATACCGCTGTGAGCACAGCGAACATTACCCACCAGAGCGTCGCGATACTCGCCGCCTCTAAACTTGCAGGGTGGACGGAAGATTGTTCATGACCCCGATGGCAACCAACAAGCGCCGTGGCGAACAGCCACCCGAGCGCCGACACGCGAACCGCGCGCCATTTCCGTTCACTTAGCCGGCAACGCGAGCGAGACCAACGTTGTACATACGCGCTGATCATCGTTGCCGCGGGAAGGTTTGTGCAGCCAGGACATAGTCCGCAAGTCGGGCGATCTCCTCGTCCGTGGCCCAGCCTTCGTAGGCCGGCATCGCCACTCCGACGGGAGGCTGACGAATATACTGCATTAAGCCTGCGTGCGACCGCAGCTCGGGCAGTCGCGCGAGATCAACCGCCACCTGGCGTCCGCCATGCCCAGCCACGGAATGGCAGCTGGCGCAGCCTTGGCGCGCGAAGAGCTGGCGTCCCCGTTCCGCGTCCGCATTGAGCGTGAGGCCCGCGGGCAGCGGCAGGGCCTCCGCGACCGGCCATCCGGTCCACGGTGAACGCAGACGCAGACCACTGAGCCCGACAATCCCCACGATAATCACGCAGACGAGCGCCACCACGATCGGGCGCTTCCGCATTCCGCGTTCCGGTCCGCGATCAACGAGGGGGAGCATGATCAACCCGAGCAGCACCGCCAGTGGGAACACGACGATGAACCACGAAGCGATCCACTCCGGCAACAGGGCAATGAGCGCGCTGTACCACCACCACCACCATTCTTCGGCCGGGAAGGAACGCTCCACCAGGTTGGCCTCCGGCATCAGCGATCCCGGCCCGGAAACAAACACCAGCACCACGGCGATGCCTAGGACGATCAGCCCCATGGCCCCGGACTGGATCACGGTGTCCGGATAGAACGTTTCCCCCTTTTCCTCATCCTTGGCCTGCGCTTTATACTCCCGCTTCTGCTGTTCGGCCGTGTGCGTCAGGTGTTTGCGCTCCCCCTTCGACGTCACACCGTGCAAAATCACAAGATAGACGTGCCACGTGACGAACAGGAAAATCAATATAGGTACGACGATGACATGGACCGCGAAGATCCGCGTGAGCAAACGGCCACCCGGCTGGGAATCACCTTGGATCAGCAGAACAAGCTCCTCGCCGATCAGCGGAATGCGTCCGAACGTTTGCAGTGCCACGCGCATGCCGTGAATGGCGCGCTCGTCCCAACGCAGCACGTAACCGGTGAAACTCATCACAGTCACGAGGACAAAGAGCACCACCCCGATCAGCCACGTGCCTTCCCGCGGAAATTTATAGCCCGCGACGAGAATCTGGCGCAGGACATGCCACATCAGCATCACCATCATCAATCCGGCGGACCAATAATGGAGGCCGCGCACGAACCATCCGAGCCGTTGACGATCGGTTATATGCCGCACGCTCTCGTACGCCGCATCAGGACTCGGCGTATAGGTGAACGTCATGGCGATGCCGGTAATGACGAGCACCCCGAGCAGAAAGGTGAGCGTGGCTCCATCGCCATAATACCACGGCGTCTTCGCGACCCGACGATCGAGCACGTTGCGGCGAAACGGATTCCAGCCGAAGCGATCGGCGACCCAGACGCGGAATTTTCGAGCCACGGCGCGGTTCTCCTCACGCCATCGGTGGCAACGAATTCAAATCGATCCACAGCACGCCACTTTCGATGCGCGTCGCGTAGCGATACAGCGGACGCTTCGGCGGACCCGCGCGCGGGGTTCCTTCCCGATCAAAGATTCCGCCGTGACACGGACAAAAGAACCATCCGCTTCCGGGATCCCACGTCACCGGGCAACCGAGGTCGGTGCACGTCCGGGAGAATACAGTGAGCTCGCCCTCGGCGCTTCGCAGCACAAACACGCCGCGATGTCGGAGGGAGCGGGCTCGATCCTCGCGCGGCACTTCGACGATCGCATTGCGGACTTGCCCATGGGGAAATTCCACGACCTGTCCCACGCTGGCCCAACGCGGTTCGCGGCGCTCGAGAGCCGGCGAGAGTGTGGTGACGACGGCGGGTCCCGCGACGACCGCCGTGGCCGCAGCACCGCCGATTTTGGTTACCCAACCGAGGAAATTCCGACGTTCCATGGCGGGAGAAGGGATGCGCAACGCGTAGTCATAGAGGCAAGCATTCCGAATGCGGGCGCGACGCTTCAGAAAAGCTGGCGCAACGCGTTGACCCGTCTACGAGCATCGCGTTCCCGCACGAGCCAGTAATGTCGGCCAACGAGAGGCGATGATCGAAACAACAACCGGGCACTGTGCGCCTGACCGCGGCAGCGGCAGCGCAAACGGCGAATAAGTCTCCGTCGAGTCCAGTCGGGGTCGGCCGCAAACGATATGAGCCGCTCGCTCACTCCTGCAGTGTGGGCGGCGACCAGTTCCATGTCGCATATGCGACATGAAACTGGTCGTTGGCCGGGTATAGTAGGGGCACTTCGGGCACCTACGTTACGCTGCGCGAACAGCGTCGACGTCCTGTTTGGCGGGCCCCACCGGCCGGCCCGATCCCGACTCCACCAAGTGTCTGAGTTTATACCAGCCCGAGCCATTCCCGTAGGAGCTGCGTATCGCTGCGGAAATTACCGACAATGCCAGCTCGCGACGCGAACGGCACGGCTTCGTGTTTTACGTATTCCACGTGCAGACACACCGGCAGAGCGGTGCGCTCGCCAACGATCTGATTGACGACCTCCGACGTGACAATGCCCTCGGAAAGGGGCGTCTCGATCGTGCGATCGCGATCCCAGCGGAAGCTCTTCACGAAAAGCGACCCCACGCGCGGGGCGATCAACCGGATTCCCGTTGGCCAGGCGCGGTCGAGCTCCACCATCAAATGCCGGGCATCGAGTGCGACACCGAAGTGGGCCGGGTCGATGTCGTCCAACACTTGATCGAGATCCCAAATGGCGGCCCCGACATGCGCCGGCCCGGCGTGGTTTTGATACAGCGCCTGGATGCCAATTTGTTTGTTCATCGCCGCGAATTCGCGGGCCTGGCTGCGGAAGCTCGCGATCTGCTGCTTCAGCTGAATCCCGTCGCGGTAACGAAATCCGCGATGGCGGTAATACTTTATTCCAAGGGCCTTGGCGGCACGCAAAGTCGATTCAATATGCGGCTCGTCGGGGCGCACAAAGGAGGAGGCCACGATGAGAATGCGACGCTGATGTTTCGCAAACGCGGCAGCCATCACCGGCAATTCCGTGGCGGCGTTTTCCGGTTTGATATGACCGTCGGGCCGCACCGTGAGCTCTATATCAATCCCGATATCCGCGAAGCTCCGGGCCGTGTGTTCCGGCGTCATCTTTTCGAAGAAGTGCTTCTCGAGTCCCGCAATCGGAAAATCCGCTGCCGAACGTTTCCGGCGTGGGGACGCTGGAGCAGGCGCAGCCGGGAGAACAGACGGCATCATAGCCACAAGAGCAGCGCCAGCAGTGAGGTGAGCGACGAACTCGCGACGATTCAGGGAATTATTTGGGGTATCCATCGAGGCCCAACGAGAGGGCAGTGCCAGGAGAATTGCCAGCCCACATCGTTCGATTGAAGTGAATGCGCTGAGGGCGTGATCGGAATTCTCCGTTCACGACGCGCCTCCGGGGTCGCATTCCGCTCCCGCTACGATGCGCGCAGGCTGGCTCGCGTGCCCCGATCTCCAGCGGAGTCGGGAAAACAGCGGGAACCCACCGATACTGACCCACGTCGGCATTTGGACTAACGGCGGCGACGCGGCGGTTGCTGAAGCTCGGTGATCTGAGCTTGGGTCTCGGCCAGTTTCGCCTGAACCTGCGTAAGTTCCGTCCTGGCAGCTTCGACCTGCTGCTGCAGTTGCGTCGATCCCGCGGTGACCTGCTGAAGCTGCTGACGAAGTTTGGAAGCGGCGCTTTGGGCCTCGCTGGCCTGCGCCTGAAGTTGGGCCTGGAGCTGTTTTTCCCGCTCCGTCAGTTGGGAGATGTTTTGCTCAAACTGGGTTCGCGACTTCGCCGTCGCGGTCTGCGCTTGCTGCACCTGCTCCTTGAGTGTGACTGCTCCGGTATTGGCTTCCGCCACTTCGGCCTGAATCTTTGCAAATCCAGAACGCGCATCCTCCAACTGCGTGCGGAGGTCGACGGATCCCGACTGCGCGTCCTGCAACTGCTGCTTCAACTGGGCTGCTTCCTCCCGGGCCTGCGTGAGCTCACTCTGGGT
>CAYVDZ010000008.1:2874-5652 GCA_964450575.1 uncultured Opitutus sp. | reverse complement strand
GTGGTCACCGCAACATCCCGCTCACGCACCTGATTCCAAAACACGATGGCGGCAACGACGGCGGCAACAGCTAGAATTCCAAGAACAATTCCGAAAGCGGAACTTCGATTATTATTAACAACGGGGGTGACATTCATACCCCGCAACATACAGCGTCAAACGCCCCGGGTCAATTGAGCGGCAATCATTTGGGCCACTTCCGCGCTGCTATATCCACTATTGGTGAATCTTCCTATATACAATTCAGGCAGCTTCCCGTAACCTTCGTGGAGTAAACCCCGGTCGAAAGGGCACTGATTGAGATCGATCATGACGCCGGTGGCGCCATTGTTTAGTATTGGCGTGAGATTGGCCGAACTGCTCGCGCCCTGGAAAGTAGCGGAGCTGATCGGTTTGCACTCCGAGGACCACGAGACCCTGATCCGCCTCCTCGGGGTCCGCGAGATCACGAACGGTTTGGGAATCATGCAGGGAAGCCCAAGACTGTTTCTATGGTCGCGGCTCGCCGGTGATATGATTGATCCTGGACTTCTGGCCGCCGCCATGAGGGACGAGCGAAACGATCGCGAAAAGGTGCAGGTCGCCTTCACGTCGGTCGCCGCCGTCGCGGTGTGCGACGTGCCGGGTAGCGTGATGCATAGCCGGGAGTAGACGGAACCAAGCTGGCGAATTCGCGGACCCGGTAGTTACGAAGGCGCCATGAGTCAGGAGTCTCCGGAGGCCCGGCGCGCCAACACGGACCAGGCAATGATCCAGTTTCAGTCGGGCCATGTGGATCGGGGCGAAAACAACTCCGACCCCGGTGCGACGCCGCCGTCATCCGTTGCGACGACACCGTGACGCGCCGCCCTGCCAATCCCAGGCCGCATGGACAACGGAGGAGGCGTCCGTTCCGCGTCCTGGAGTGTATCAGTATCGTGGATATTAGGGCACCTGCGCGACGCGGCGTGGAGCGTGAGGGGTGACTCCGGCCGCAGCCCGTTCGCCCCATGACATTGGGGTGAATCCGCGGAAATCGTCGGAACGTAGTGGGGGATTCGCCCTCCGAAATGTAGCGCTAGACCTTAGCTTCGTTTCGACGTCATTGCTGTCGCTTCTTCAGTGAATGGCACTAACTCGCCCAACCCCAACCCGGCACGTCCTCCGGGCGCGCGCCCTCACGGGGGACTGAGGCCACTCGACCGACGGCGCATCGCCGAGTGGATCGGCGATGCGTTCGCCGTTCTCTGCGTCCGTGTCAGCGGCTACTCACGGGCGGAAAAGCACTTGCGTCTCGGCTTTGAGGCGATCCTGCGCCAACTCGGGACGTCTCCGCTGGGTGCCATTACCAAGACCCCGCTGCCACCCTACGCTCCGCCTGCGGCAACAGCGGCTGACTTGCGACTGATCATCAAGGCACTCGATTCATGTCTGGCGACGTTCGAGCGGTACGGCGCCGTGCTCAACTCCAGCCATCAAAGAATGGAGGTTCTCATTCGAACCACCCGGCAGTTTGCGGAAGAGGCACTGCACGCCCGACGCTTGCCGCCCACCAACTGCCGAGTGATCAAAGGCTCATCGCTGATCGAGGTGTTGCGCACCTCCGACGTCGAGCGACCCAGGCCAGCCGAGATCATCGCGTCGGGCCAGCCTTTGCTCCCGATCACGCTGGACTCCGTCTCGTTGACTCCGGGGGATTCACAAGACCGAAACGTCGCCGTGCCACCGGAGGTCGGTGGAAGCTCGATCGGCCCGCCCGTTTGATTCTTTGCCGGGACCGCCGCCGGGAGCCAGCGCCAACGCAAGCCCAGCTTGGGCTAGCGCGAGTCGAGTTTCAATTCTGCTGTCACCGCGTAGTGGTCGGAAGGCCACAGCCCAGTCTGCTCTGTGCGGTCAATGGCCGCGCCCTTCGCCTGGAAGTGTCGGGTATGAAATATAAAGTCGATCCGGGAGCCGGCCGAGCCGCCTTTGAAACCGTGAAAACTGCTTTCGTCCGGTTGGCGGGTCGGATGTACCGCGCGGTACGCGTCAATCCAGGGAAGCGCCCCCGGTGTCGTGGGCCGCACCAGCACGGCATAAGCCGGATTGTCCTCCGTGATATTGAAATCACCGACAAGGATGGCCGGCACGCCGCGCGCGATTTCGGAGAGTTCCCGCGAGAGCACGCGGCTTGATTCCTGTCGGGCGATCACGCCTTTGTGGTCAAAGTGGGTGTTGGCAAAAACATACTCACGGTCGGTTCCGATCTCCCGGAGCCGCACCCAACTACAAAGACGGGTCAGCGCGGCGTCCCAGGATTTGCTACCGATCACGGTCGGCGTTTCGGAGAGCCAGAAATCGCCACTCTTAACCGCCGTGAATCGATCTTTCCGATACGCCACGCATGACCACTCTCCTTGGCGGGCGCCGTCGTCCCGAGCGACACCGCTGAAGCCGTACTGCGGAAGGCAGGCGACCAGCGCATCGTACTGATCCGCGAGCACTTCTTGAAAGCCGATCAGATCCGGTCCGTACTGCGCAATCGTCGCGAAGAGCAGCTCGGTGCGCTTCGGCCAGGCGTTCGCGCCATCCTGCGCGCGTGAATTGCGGATGTTGAACGACATCACCCGAAGCGGCGCAGGCGCGGCGTCCGCCACCGGTGATTTCGCGGCCGCAGCCAGTGCGAAAGAGACAAGACTGCAGGAGGCGATGGCGACAGCGACGAACGCAAGAAACAGACGGCGGGGAAGCGTGGGCCGGGGCATCCCGGACGCTGATGGCAGGAGCCGGTCGGCAGGCAACTCGCGGCCGCGGCGAATT
>CAYVDZ010000008.1:0-2864 GCA_964450575.1 uncultured Opitutus sp. | reverse complement strand
GCCAGGAGTGCGACGTTCCATGCCCCAAGAGCCACATAATGGCTCCAAGCCGACATTTCTGTTCCTCCGGCTCGCCTTCGCGAGGAACCCGGGTGTAACGTTCGACTCCCATTCGGGTCTTCCCACCATGCGACTCATCCACGTGATCCTCACCGCACTGTTCGCGGTCTTCGCGCTGGTTGCCGGCCTCTTTGCCGCAGCCGTCGTTGCGCTTGCCGGGACGGTCCTGTACGGGCTGAAGCGCTTCGGTCGCGGTCCATTGAGCGCCGCGAGCCGGCCGGGTGTGGCCCGTCCGCGTTCACGGGAAGCGGCTGATGTGATTGAGGTGATGGCGACGGAAGTAACGACGGAGCCGGTTGCCGAACGCATCGCACCGCCGCAGCGCTAAGTTAAGAGTTAAGCGACACGCGGATGCCGGGACGCCGACGGGACGGACGACGCTCAGGGTTAACAACGGAAACGCGGATACACCTGCGATATGCTCGAAGTCGCCACCTGGGTTCTCACGCTGACGCTGATGTTGATCGGCGTGGTCGGCGTAATTCTCCCCATTCTCCCGGGGACGACACTGATCCTCGTCGCGGTGGTGATTCACAAACTGATTTTGCCGGATGACCTTTCGTGGATCGCGATCGGGTTTATCGCCTTGTTCTGGGCGCTCTCGATCGTGGCGGATATCGCCGGAGTGTTGCTGGGCACCCATTGGTTCGGCGGCAGCAAGTGGGGGATGGCGGGAGCGAGCGGCGGCGCGCTGGTCGGAATATTCTTTTCGCTGCCGGCCCTTTTGCTGGGGACGATCTTAGGGGCGATCGCTGCCGAGAAGCTGGTGGCGAAAAAAACCGATTACCAGGCGCTCCGCTCCGGTTTTGGGGCGGCCACGGGTTTTGTTATTTCAACGGTGGCCCGATTAGCCTGCGCGGGTGTGATGGTCGGGCTGTTTCTGGTGGCGACGCTGATTACGGCGGGAACCTAGTCGTGGGGATGTGACCGGCACGACTCTTCGGGTCGGCGCCGATCACGGCCCGATCCAAGGAACAGACAGGAATGTCTGTATCACTTTTAGGAATGGGGCGAACCACCGGTCGGATCGCCGGTCCATTCCCCACACGGCTTCCGCACTTCCTTTACGGCAACCGTACTCCAGTGAACACTCCATGCTTATGAATACATCTCGAATTATATCCGCTCTCATCTTATCAATCGGTCTCACCGCCGGTATCGTCGGCTGTTCCAAAAACGACCGCACTGACGTCAGCACTACCGCTCAAGACATTTACTCTGACACCAAAGCTTCGATGGCGAACGCGTGGGACAGCGTGAAAAGTTACACCTTCGAAAAGCGCGACGACTTTCGCGCGAGTGCCAAGTCGATGAGCGCCTCGATGGACGCAAAAATCAGCGAAGTCCGCGCCAACTATTCCGAAGCCAAAGCGAGCGCCAGCCGCAAGGCCGCGATGAACGAGCTGAAAGACTCCGAGAGTGATTATAAGGCGAAGCTCGACGCGCTCGGCAACGCCACCGCCGCGACGTGGGACAGCGCCAAGCAGAACGTGATCGCCGCGTGGGATCGTCTCGAAGCGTCGTACAAAAAAGCTCGCGCCGATTAAGCGGAGGACCCGCTGATTCGCAGTCGCACGGTCGCGCGGAAATGACCTGGCGCGTGCGCCGGCCGCCCGCGACGAACGTGTCTTAGGTCGCGTCCGCGTTACGGCGCCGTAACTGACCGCACGCCGCATCGATATCGGGGCCGCGGGAGCGGCGAAAATGCGCCACGGCGCCCGCACTCCGCAGTTCGTGCGCAAAGCGTTCCGCCGTCTCGTCCGATGACGGCTCGTAGGCAACCCCACGCAGGCTCAAGCCGGTGGGGTTGTAGCGCAGCAGGTTCACGTGCATCCGTCGTTCGCCAATGAGCTGCGCAAGTTGCCGCGCCTGCGCGATCGAATCGTTCACGTCCTTGAGCAAACAATACTGAATCGTCACCGGTCGGCCGCGACTCGCTTGGAAGCGATCCGCCGCGGCGAGGATATCCGCGATGGGGAAGCGTTTCCCCACGGGCAGCAACTGCGCGCGCGTCGCGTCATCGGGCGCGTGCAGCGAGACCGCCAGATGGAAATTCAACCCGGTGGCCGTGAGTGCATCGATTCCGGGAATGATGCCGACGGTTGAAATTGTCACCTGCCGCCAGCCGAGCGCGCCGTAACGATTGTCGGCGATGCGCTCCACGGCCGCGAGTACGGCGTCGAGGTTCAACAGCGGCTCGCCCATGCCCATGAACACGATCGTTCGCAACTGCCGTTGCGCAGCGCGGGCTTCGCGCCGCAGGGCAAGAAACTGGGCGACGATCTCACCCGTGGTCAGGTTGCGTTCAAAACCGGTTTTGGTGGTCGCACAGAAGTCGCAGCCCATGGCGCAACCGACCTGGGATGAAATGCAACCGGCGGCGCGGTCGTCTCGAAAATCCGGCATCAACACGCTCTCCACCGTGCGGCTGTCGGACAAACGCAGGAGCAACTTCGTGGTGCCATCCGAAGCCACCTGGCGGACCGCGGTCGCACTCACCGGCGTGGTGTTGAAACTCTGGATACGGTCGAGCAAACCGTCCGGCAAGGGTCGGCGCGGGACCAACGTCGCGCCATCGGCGTCGTAATAATCCCGCAGGAGACGCGCCGCGTGCACGGGCTTGTAGCCCCACGTGGTGAGTTGTTGCTCCAATTCAGAGCGACCGAGATCGGCGAGCAGACGAGACACGCCTTACGCACGCACGGATTAACTCGAATGCCAAGGGGAAGCTCGGGCACCGCCTGAACGAGGGCGCATCTGCCGGTTGGCGGTAGCCGCGAAGGTGTTTTGGAAGTGGCACGGGC
>CAYVDZ010000007.1:19897-22714 GCA_964450575.1 uncultured Opitutus sp. | reverse complement strand
GACGCCCACGGGCGACTCCTCGCCTTCCGCGAGAACCTGTCAGGCTCAGGCGTGAGCAACACCGGCGTGTATGCGCGCACCGGCGCGGCGATCCGCGACCTGCCGACGACCCGGCCGTTAAGTTTCGAGACCGATGTTTTTCCCGCGCTCGCGGCGACGGGCCGCGTGATGGTGGCGCGGACCACCGCGGCGTTTCTCGACATCGGAACCCCGGGCAGCCTTACTGAGGCCGAGCGCTTCATCATCCAAGACCAGCACGAATTTCTGCCATGATCTGCCGCGTTTGCGATTCCACCCACCTCGACACCGCTGTTGATCTTGGTGAGCAACCTTGGGCGAACCATTTTTTGAAACCCGCTGAGGTCGGCCGCGAGCCGGTCTATCCGTTGCGGGTCGTGCTGTGCGCGCACTGCGGCACGGCGCAGCTCGATTACACGGTGCCGAAGGAGACGATGTTCGCCGACCACACGTATTTGTCGGGCATGACGAAGACGCTGACCGACCACTTCCGCTGCGTGGCGCGGCAGGTGGACGAGCGGTTTTTTGCGACGCGCCCGAAGAAGGCGATGCTCGACATCGGCTCGAACGACGGAACCCAGCTGGCGCACTACCGCGACTGCGGTTACGAAATCCTCGGCGTCGAGCCGGCGAAGCTGCCGGCGGAAATTGCGAACGCGGCGGGCCTCACGACTCTGCGGGCGTTTTTCAATGGCGAAACCGCGCGCAGCATCGGGCGAAAGTTCGAAGTGATCAACGCCTCGGGGGTGTTTTTCCACCTTGAGGAACTGCACTCGGTGACGGATGGCATTCGCGTTAGTCTCGCGGACGACGGCGTGTTCGTCATCCAGTTCCTCTACATGAAACGCATCGTGGAGAACGACGCGTTCGACCAGATTTATCACGAGCACCTGCTCTATTACAATGTGCGCACGCTCGACAAACTCCTGCGTCGGCACGGGCTCGCGCTCTTCGACGCGGAGCTGTCGCCGATCCACGGGGGCTCGATCATCGCCTACGCGACGCACGCAGCTCGCGCGCAGCCGAGCGCGCGCCTCGAGGCCTACGGTCGCGCGGAAGACGAGACGGGTGCCAACACTCTCGCGTGGTATCACGCGTTTCAAAGCCGCATCGCCGAGCGCAAGGTGGAGAACCTCGCTTATCTGCGCGCCTGCCGGGAGGCGGGCAAGCGTGTTTACGGGCTCGGCGCGCCCGTGAAGGGCAACACGCTGCTCAATTACTACGACATCGGCCCGGAGCTGATCGAGTGCCTGACCGAGCGGAACCCGCACCGCCGCGGGCTGATCGCGCCGGGCAGTCACATCCCGGTGAAGATCGAGGACGAGTTGACGGTGGAACCGGACGTTTACTACGTGCTTGCCTGGAATTTCAAGAAAGAGATTCTCGCGCGTCATCAGGACTTGGTCGCGCGTGGCGTGGAGTTCTATTTTCCGGTGAACCCGAAGGAAATCTGAACGATGCGCATCTTCGTCACCGGCGGCGGCGGATTTCTCGGCGGACATTTGTGCGCAGCGCTGCGCGCGGGTGGGCACGAGGTCGTGGCGCCGAGTTCGGCCAAGTGCGATCTGTTGCGCGACGGCGCGCTGGATCCGTGGAGTACGACGAATTTCGAACGGATATTCCATCTCGCGGCGTGGACCCAAGCGGGCGATTTCTGTCTGCGTCATCCGGGCGAGCAGTGGGTGAAAAATCAGCGGCTCAACACGCAGGTGCTGGCGTGGTGGGCCGAGCGACAGCCGCAGGCAAAGCTGATCAGCATCGGCACGAGCTGCGCGTATTCGCCCGAGCTGCCGTTGCGCGAGGAACATTACCTCGACGGCCAGCCGATCGAGAGCCTCTACACCTATGCGATGACGAAGCGCATGCTCTTCGTCGGCCAGCGCTCGCTTGCGCAACAATACGGGTTGAAGCATCTCACGGTGGTGCCCTCGACGCTCTATGGCGCGGGCTACCACGCCGACGGACGGCAACTGCATTTCATCTTCGACCTGATCCGGAAAATTTGGCTCGGGAAATTGCACGGCGCACCCGTCGTGCTGTGGGGCGACGGCAACCAACGGCGCGAGATCATCGATGTGGCGGATTTCATGCGTACGATGCTGCGCCTCGCGGACACGGTTGAAGGCGAGGTCGTCAATATCGGCGCCGGTTGCGAGCACACGATCCGGGAATTCGCCGCGCTGATTTGCGCCGAGGTCGACTATGATCCGGAGGCGATCCTCTATGATACGAGCAAGTATGTCGGCGCGCGTTCGAAGCGTCTCGAGATCGGCAAGCTCCGCGCACTGCTGCCGGACTTCGCGTCGACGCCGCTTGAGCAGGGGTTGCCACCGGTGATCGCCTGGGTGCGCGGGAACCTCGTGCAACCGGTCGCGTAGTCCACGCGATGAGCCCGCGCGTGAAGGCCTTGATTCTCGATCGCGACGGCACGCTGATCGCGCATGTGCCGTATCTTTCCGATCCAGCGCAGGTGACATTGCTACCCGGCGTGCGCGAGGGACTGCACGCGGCGGCGAAGGCGGGCATTAAACTCTTCCTGCACAGCAACCAGTCGGGAGTGGGGCGCGGGTATTTTACTTTGGAAAATGTGGAGGCCTGCAATCGGCGGCTGATTGAGCTGATCGATTTAGGCGCGGCGCCGTTCGCTCGCATCTGCATCGCCCCCGAGCGGCCAGACGAACCGAGCAAATATCGCAAACCCTCGCCGCTGTTCGCGCGTGAGATCGCGGTCGAGTTTGGGATCGCCCTCGACGAGCTGTGCTACGTCGGCGACCGCGGCTCCGATCTGGAAGCGGCCGA
>CAYVDZ010000007.1:1464-19887 GCA_964450575.1 uncultured Opitutus sp. | reverse complement strand
AACGCGCCGGTACGCAGGGCGTGGGCGTGTCCACCGGGTTGGAGAATCTTCACGAGGAAATCGCCGCGGCGGACCTCGCGCGCACTTACTCGATCTTTGCCCGTTTCGATGCGGCGATTGAGTATTTGCTCAACGGCGCTGAGGATGCGCCGATGCAATGAACCGAAAAACGGCAATTGGAAGAGAGCCCGATGCGGCTGAGCGTCGGGGAAAGGCGTGGGGGTGAGCAGCTAGGCGGTGGTGCGTAGGCCCGATTGAGCCGGAGCTGGCAACCGGTTTATCCGAGGTGCGCTATTGGAGCGGTTCATTGTTTGGGGGGACTTCGTTCGGGCGATATGACCTAACCAAGGCTCCGCACGAGATCGTGGTACACTCCGGTCAGGCAAGTTCGAGCGCGCCAGCAATTGCGAACTTTTTTGCCAGCAAGATCCGGCCATCCGCAAATGCGGCCTCGAGTCTGGTTCGACCGGCGGTTCGTTGACTTTGTCGGGGAACAACGCCGCGATTGTGTTCGTTTGGTTAATACGAGATTGCTCCGATATGAAGCTGCCGGAAACCCCTGACACTGAGAAGCGGGGCACATCCCTTTTCACCAGCCTTGCGAGTTCTCCGCGCCGGGTTCGCGTGATTCATTATTGCTCGTGGGCAACAGCGCATGAACCCGTTACAGCGCTGCTCGCCGCCCAGAGCGAGGAGGCCTTGCGGGCGCGAGTGGCGAAACCGGATGACCCCGCTTTGCTCGCGATGGCGCGGCTGGATCGGGACTGGCATGTCGAGAATGCGCGAGTCTTCGCGGCGATGCGTCATCCCGCCATTGATTTTCTTCCCGCGTATGTGGTCGGCGCGACGGGACTCCAGGCCTTGACGGAGGCGCAGATTCCTCAAGGGGAGGAGTGGTGGCTCGTGGCGATTGCCCAGCATCCGCAGCATTTCGCCAATGTGGCTGGGGCGCTGTTTGGATTCCTGCGCCAGCGCGGGGTGCGAATTTGTTTCTACACCTACGATGAGGCGAGCCGGATGATGCCGTGTTTTCGGGCGATCGCGCCGCATTTGGATATATTGATTCACGACGAGTCACCGCTGGACGCAGCGGGGGCGGCGGCCTTGCGGCCCGACTGCCGCGTGATTCATCGCAGTTGGGTGGCCAACGTGGAGCCTTTTTCGACCGCCTGGATGGAGGCGCCTGAAGAGCGTATCCTGTTTTTGGGTTCACAGATGGGCGTAACGCCGCATCGCCGCCGGCAGATCGATTTTCTGCAGCGCCGTTTCCGCGATCGGTTCTTCGCCATTCACGACCATTCGTTGCAAATGAGTGAGCGGCATCTGCTCGCGCGTCGCTTCAAAGTGAGTGTGTGTCCCGAGGGCCGTAAATTTGGCGTGCCAACCATGCAGGCGACGCATACGGATCGGCCCTTTTGGTCAGGTTGTCTTGGCCTTGTTCCTGTGAGTGAGAACTCTGTCTCCGGATGCCGGCTCGACGCTCTTCACCGGGAAAAGTTGATCCTGCGTTATGCGTATGGAGATCTGACGGAGCTGGGGGCCGCGTGTGAGCGCGGCCTGGCGATGCCGAACCCGGAGCGGCGTCGGATCTATGATCATTTCAACCGTCACGAGACGGTGGGCGCGGTGGTGGCAAACACGATTGCGGGCAGTTAAATTTTATCCTATTTTCGGAGCAACCGCAGATTACGCGGAAGGAGCGGATGATTGAGGTGGTCTGGGGCTCCTGCGGCGGATGGATGACCTATTTGGAAGGGATCGTGTCTCTAAATCCATCCGCAGCATCGGTATCATCCGTCTGGTCCTTGAATAGTATAGTGTCGTAGTTGTATCTCGGAAAATACGAAGGCCCCGGCGGGTAGCCGGGGCCTTGTTTGCATGACCAACCTGAAACGGCTGCGGGGCCTTCGCAGAGATCATTTCCGGCCCGCTTAGCCTGGCCGCCGTTTTGAGGCGGCGGCCAGGAGTGGGCGAATCAGAACTATCCCTGGGCGGGGTTTAGCCGATGAGACGCAGCGCGCTCTGAGCGCTCTGGTTGGCTTGGGCCAGCATCGCGGTGCCGGACTGCACCAGAATATTCCAGCGTGCAAGCTGGGTCGATTCCGATGCTACATCCACATCCGTGATCCGACTCGAGGCGGCCTCGAGGTTAGCCTTGTTCACCGTCAACAACTCGGCCGCAAAACCCAAGCGGCTCTGCTCAGCGCCGTTGGCGGCGCGGAACGTAGCAACGTTTTGGATGGCCGTTGTGATGTTGGCGACAGAGACGTCTCCGAGGGCGCTACCGGTTCCGGTCAGACCGCCGACGCCGGTGCCGCTGCTCGCCAGATCACGAGCGGCAAGGCTCACCGAAGTCGCAGAACCGCCCGCGCCTTCTTCGGTCGTGTAGACCGTGTTGGCGGCGGACGAGAACATCGCGACTCCGTTGAACTTTTCGGACGTGATAGCGGTCAACTGCAGCTGCAAGGCCTTGAACTCCGTGTTGTAGTTCGCCTTGTCGTCGGTGCTCTTGGTGACGTCATCATACAGGGTCCGCAATTCGCTCATACGGTCGAGGATCTTGGCCGAAACCTTGAGTCCTCCGTCCTGCGTCTGCAGGAGGGAAACCGCATTACCGATATTGCTGGCAACAGCGCCCTGGCGCTTGGCTGCCGCTGACAACTTCATCGAAACCGCGAGACCGCCGGCGTCATCCGACGGGTTCACGATTTTCGAGCCGCTCGAGAGCCGGTTGAGGCTCTTTTGCAGTGCACTATTCGAGGCGGCGAGGTTGTTGGAGGCAACCGTCGCCGACATGTTGGTATTGATCACGACTGACATGGTATTATCTTTCCTTGATGAGAATGCGACGTCCGTCGTCGCCACGTATCCGGAGGAGGGCGCCGGATCGCGCCATCTGCGGCATGTGCCGCAAAAGGGGGTGCGCGCCGCCGAGAGCGCGGCGCGACTTTCAAGGGTGTATCAAGGATTGAAATACGCCTGACTGGACTTTCAACGAACTCCTGCTGAACGGGCTGGCGGTTGCCAATTCGCCCCCCAGCCACGAGGGCCGGGTCGAAGACAAAAAGGCGGACTGGAGCCACCACCCGAAAAGATCATACGCACTGCCGGTGAGGGCAGAAGAGGAACGCCGAGCGGATCGCTCGCGGTAGGTAACCTGGGCTCCCTGTGCTCGCGAAGAAGCGGGAGCTGGGACGGCCGGGACAAGTCGGTCCCGAACTTAGCTGAGGAGTTTCAGCGCGATCTGCGCACTCTGATTCGCCTGGGAGAGCATGGCGGTGCCGGACTGCACGAGGATGTTGAATCGCGCGAGTTGCGTTGATTCCTGGGCGACATCCACGTCGGTGATTCGACTTGAGGCGGCCTCCAGATTGGCCTTGTTGACCACCAGGAGCTCGGTCGCAAAACCGAGGCGGCTCTGTTCGGCGCCATTCTGGGCGCGGAAGGTGGCAACGTTCTGGATGGCGTCCGTGACATTGGTGACACTGATATCGCCCAAATTGGTGCTCGAGCCCGTCAGACCGCCAATGCCCGTCGTACTGGTGGTGAGATCACGGCCCGCCAGGGTTACAGATGAACCTGAGCCCGAGCCTGAGCCTTCCTCGGTCGTATAGACGGTTCCGCTGGTCGAGGCGAACATGGAAACACCGTTGAACTTTTCGGAGGTGATCGCGGAGAGCTGGGCTTTGAGAGCGGTGAACTCGGTATTGTAATTCCCCTTGTCTTCCGTGCTCTTCGTCACGTCCTCATAGAGGGTTCGCAGTTCGCCCATGCGATCGAGAATTTTGCCTGTGACCTTGAGCGCGCCGTCCTGCGATTGCAGAAACGAGACCGCATTGCCGAGATTGCTAATGACCGCGCCCTGACGTTTGGCGGTGGCCGTAAGTTTCATTGAGACTGCGAGTCCACCGGCGTCATCCGCGGGGTTCACAATCTTCGAGCCACTGGAGAGTCGATTCAGACTCTTCTGCAGCGAGCTGTTGGACGAGGCGAGGTTGTTTGCCGCGACGATGGCAGCAAAGTTCGTATTAATGACAACTGACATGATGATCTTCCTTGATCGTTGAGCGTGGCGTCCGTGCCACAGTCGTATTCGGGAGGGACGGCTCCGAATCGCGCCGGTCGTGACGTTTGTCTCGACAGAGCAGGCAATCGTCGCGGCAAGGAGAAACCTTGATTGAAAAGCGAAGATTTTATTTTCGCGCTCAAACGAGTTTTTTCTAAACCGCTTGCGGCTCAAGCCGACTACGCGCGTGCCGATAGGTTAGGGCGGAGCAATCTGTGCCCCTCAACACTTTTTTATTATGCCCTTTCAAGTCGCTGGTCTCGCCTCAAATTTCGATTGGAAGAGTTTCGTTGATCAGATCATCAATCTCGAGCGCACCCCGGCCACCCGCATCGAAGCGGAGAAGACCGCCAACAGCCAGAAGGTGACCCAACTGGGCACGCTGGGTACCCGGCTGGAAGCATTGAAGACCGCCATGGCGGCGGTGAACTCGAGCACACTCTTCGGGCTGCGGACGGCGCAGTCCACGACGTCCGGTTCCCAGTGGACGTCCGGCGCGGCGAGTAGCACCCCTACGGGTACCTACAAGATCGCCGTGTCGCAGCTTGCCAGGGCGGCCAGCCTGCAGGGAGCCGTTGATGTCGGTGGGGGACTCAATGCGACCACTGACGTTTCCGCTCTAACGGTGGCGACGCTTCCCACCGGTCAGGCGATTACAGCCGGAGACTTCACCGTGAACGGGCAGAAAGTTTCGATCGCGCTCACGGATTCGTTGCAGGACGTGTTTGATGCCATCTCGACGGCGACCGGTGGGACGGTGATGGCGAGCTACGATAACACCACGGATCGCGTCACCTTAGCCAGCTCCGGAGGAGAGGTTTTGCTCGGGGCGTCCAACGACACCAGTAATTTTCTTCGAGCGATGAAGCTCGGTAACAACGGGACGGCGACGACCACAAGTTCTGGTGGACTGGGCACCGTCAAGACGGCCGCACCGCTCGCCACGGCGAATCTGGCAACGCCGATCACTGCGGTCGACGGGAGTGGTAATGGGACGTTTTCGATCAATGGCGTCGAGATTGCCTATAACGTGAACACCGATCCGCTTTCGGCCATACTCACGCGCATCAACGACTCCGGCGCGGGTGTGAATGCATCGTATGATACCACCAACGACCGTCTGGTTTTGATCAATCAAAGCACGGGTGATCTCGGGGTCAGTGTGAGCGAAGCGGCGGGCGGGCTGTTGGGTGCGCTTGGCCTTAACACGGGCGCTACGCTGGCACGCGGAAAGAATGCGGAATTTACCATTAACGATGGCGGCACCCTCACCAGTGCGAGCAACACGCTCGACGGATCGTCTCACGGGATCACCGGTCTGAGTGTCACGGTGAACTCGCAGAGCACTGAGACCATCAGTGTTGCGGCTGACACCGGTACGATGAAAGCGAAAGTTCAGGGGTTCATCGATGGCTTCAATGCGGTGCAGCAGTTTCTCGATTCTGCCACGAGGGTTACCACGGACTCAAAGGGGAAGATAACCGCGGCGACGCTCTCCAGCAATCGCGAGATTCAAGAATGGGGTCGCACTTTGCGCACCTTGGCCTTCGCGGAAGTCACGGGAGCGACGGGACAGATTAAGCGGCTCGCGGATATGGGCATCGATTTCAAGTCTGGTTCCAACGAGCTCGAGATCAAAAGTGCGACCAAGCTCGATCAGGCGTTGGCGGGGTCGACGTCGGCCGTGGATTCATTGTTCACTAAAGGCGGAACGGGCCTCGGGGCGAAATTCGGTGACTTCCTCGGTCGAATCACGGTCCAAAACACCGGTCAGCAAGAACGCTTGAATAAGACAAACACGGGTCTCGACGAACAGATTGCCGCGATCGATCGCCGGTTGATACAACAGCGTTCAATTTTGGAGTCTGCCTTCATTCAAATGGAAACGGCGCAATCGCGCATCAATCAGCAACAGTCTGCGATTGCCGGGATGTTCCCCCAAGCCAAATCATAATTAATCATGGGCGCGCCGACTAGAATTTTGACCAATCCCGAGCGGACTTTACGGGTGAAGGGTGTTTCCGGGGCACTTTTTCTCAGTGCCCTCGGTTTGGGCCTGCTCTCAGGCTGCATGCACCCCGGGCCTTACGATACCGCGCGAGTCGGACCGTTGTATACGCCATTGAATCATTCCGGCGAGCCCAACCTCGGAGACATCCGGCGAGTGGTCCTTATGCCGATTTGGGCCGGCTCCACGGCTTCGGCCGAAACGGCTGCTGGTTTCGACCCGGTTCTCGTCACGGCGCTGCAGGCCAGTCAGCGGTTTGAAGTCGTGACTTTGTCACGGGAAGATTGCCTGCGACGATTTCGGGCTGAAGCGTTTTCTTCGGCGGGCGCGCTCCCGCATGATTTGATGGTTACGCTGCAGCGGGAATTCGCGGCGGATGCGCTGCTTTTTGTCGACCTGACGGTATTTAGTGCGCACCGGCCGCTCGCGATGGGATTGCGGGCGAAACTGGCGGGGTTTGACGATAGCCGCCTCATTTGGGTATTCGACAATGTGTTTTCAGCGGATAACGCGGCCGTCGCCAACTCGGTTCGTAATCACTTCCTGGACGCGGATCGCAGCGTTCCAGCGGATCTAACGCACAGTGCATTGCAATCGCCCTCCCGTTTCGCCGCTTACGCTACGACGGCCATGTTCGCGACGCTCCCGCCTGTCGTTATTCGCCCGACGCCGACTCCGATCCCGGTGCCTGCTCAGGGATCCCGCTAACCAATTTAGCGACGCCTCCAATTACTACGTGAAGTCACCTCAAGTTACGGCCCATTTGTCCGATTTCTTTGCACAGCAACCAACGGCGTTCCCTGTAACCGTCATCAGCGGCAGACCGTTTCGAAAAACCCGAAATAGCCAATGATTTCTTCAACGACATCTACCGACCGCTCATCCCGCCCGGAGCTGATTGCCACTGCTGCCCAACCCCTCAAGCGCCAGGAAGCGCCGCGAACCGATCAAATCTCGGTCGCGAGTGCCTCGTTTCTGCGCTCCGAATTGCAGCGCCAGCCCGAGGTGCGCCCTGAAGTCGTGGAGCGCGCCCGCGCTCTGATGAAAGATCCCGCGTATCCGCCGATGGAAACCCTTCGCCAAGTGGCGGAGCAAATCCTCGGATCCCCTGATCTGAGCGAAAGCGACCTCTGAGTCCCGACCCCATGGTCGCCAATGGCTACGCGCGAACGTATCGCGCCACTTCAATTCTCACGGCCAGTCCGGGCCAACTCGTCCTGATGCTTTATGATGGCGCGCTAAAAGCAATGGCTCTCTCCCGGGAGGCGTTCGCTGCCACCGAAGAACCCAGGCGGATTGAAACCATCAATACGCAGCTCCTGAAGGCGCAAGCCATCCTGACTGAGCTGCAAAATGGCTTGAACATGGACGCGGGCGGCGAGTTCGCCCGGACCATGCATCGCCTTTACGATTATCATAACCGCCGACTCCTGGAGGCGAACATTCGCAAGCAGATAGAGCCGGTGATCGAGGTCGAACGGCTGGTGCGTGAACTGAGGGATGCCTGGGCTCAGATGCTGGCCCAGCAGGATGGCGGCTCGGTTGAGCGAATCCGCGGCGTCGCCTGAGCCATGGCGACCCCTGCGCCCGCCTGCACGCGAATCCTCACCGCGCTCGAAGAGCTGGTGATGCAGGAGGCCGTGATTTTAAAGGCAGGGGATTTGTCGGCCGTAGTGGAAATTCAATCACGCATCGAACCCCTTGTGGCCTTTCTCGCGACTCAGGGTGGGAGTGCGCTGGATGCGGACGTCAAGTCCCGGGTCACCGCGCTGTATAAGGCCCGCACCCACTCTGTCGCGTGGCTGAACGCTCAGATGACCCGCAACCGGACTGAACTCCTTGCGATTTCCAGCCGCCAGCGCGTGATCGCTCAAGTCGCTCCCGCCTACGGGGCCGCGGCCGCGCCGGCGACGCTTTCCCTGGTTGGTTAAGCGGTTATTCAAGATTAAGCTATGTCAGGGCAATGAAAAAGACAGTCATGAGTGACCGTCTTTTTTGTAGCTGCGAGCTTGGATCGGATGATCGCGACGCCTACGGCGCTCGATATCCGAATCAACCTCCAGAAGCGAGTGACGCCCTGGATTCAACGCTCACCCTCCGATCACGTCATTCCTGACTTAACTGGCGACGGCGGTGAGTTGGTGCGATTCCATCGATTCTATCGCTCCGGAGAAGGCGGGTGGGCCTTCGAGCCAGGCCATCGCAATCCGTGACGCTTCCAACTTCCAATTGAGCGATGGAGTGGAATAGACGGAGATTACCGGGAAGGCATCGCTTCCCTTCCAATTGAGATTTGCCTTCAGGCACAATGAGCCGTCGGCCAATACAAAAGCCTGGAGGAAGATCGATCCTGGCGGGAAAGGCAGATCGGCGGCGGCCCGGGGTGTGAGGCTCAATCGAGCCAGCCCATGGTGAAAATTTACCATCCGGCTTGATTCCCAAGCGCCCCCGTCAACGACCGGGGACTCGGCAATCAGCGCCTTTTCGATGTCGGAGAGAAAAGAGAGTAAGCGCATACCAACACCATTAGTCGGCACATTCCGGTCTTGAGTTTAAGTTTCTCTTAAGGTTTCAGTTAACTTGTCGTAAACGACTAAAATGCCTGCCTCTCCAGCGGTGTTGGCCAAATCCTCGGATTCAGACTCGCAGTTATTGCTCGGACTGCGTCCGTCTGAAAATGGCGTTATTTTGCTTATCGAGGACGATGATCACATCGCCGGGCTGATATCGTTGATCCTCGGCCGGGTAAATCGCCGCGTCTTGCGGGCGCGGGATTGCGAGACCGGTTTGCAGCTTTTTAATGATCACCGGCCCAGCATTGATTTGGTGATTGTGGACTCTTTACTGCCGGATGGAGAAGGCGGTCACCTTTGCCAACAACTGCGGGCCGCCCGGCCTCATCTGCCGGTACTCCTGACGAGCGGTCGCGAACATACCCTGATCGGAACTTTGATAAAGGGAGGGGCGACTGCGTTTCTGCCCAAACCGTTTCTTCCGGCCGACGTCGAGCGGAACGTGGCCGGGCTGCTGGGGGTTTAGTCCTAAGGGCAAACCCGCTGGGGTAAACATTTGTTTGAATCCGCCGGGCGGGGAGCTTTAGTCAGGCCCTTTCCCTCTCCTTCACCGTCGCATCGCCCATGTCCTTTGAGAAGATCCTGATCGTCGAAGACGATTTGGTTGTCCGCAATCTGCTTCAAAGCATTTTTATGCGTCACAAGCTTCCCGTCACGGTTGCCAACAACCTGGCGCAGGCGCAGGCATGCCTCGCGAAGGAGCCTTTCGACTTGATGATCCTGGATCTTCGTTTGCCGGACGGAGACGGGTTGAAATTTCTCGAACAAGTTGCAACGCTGCCCGAACGTCCACTGGTCGTAATGGTTACGGGCTTTGGTTCGATCGAATCAGCCGTCGCCTGTATGCGGGCCGGCGCATTTGATTATGTCCTCAAGCCATTTTCGCCCTCGCAGATCGATGTCATTTTGCGAAAGGCGCAAACCTACCGGCAATTGGTTAAGGTCAATAATCTTTTGAGTGACGACCCGGAGGACGATGACGCATTGCTGGTCGGGCGCAGTCCTGCGATGATGCGCCTCCGTCAGCTGATCGATCGAGTCGCGCCTACGGATGCCACGGTCCTCGTGACGGGTGAGAGCGGGACGGGAAAAGAGATGATCTCTCGCGAATTCTACCGGCGTAGTCCCCGGCGTGGGCAGCCTTTTATCAAGGTTAACTGCGCCGCCGTTTCTCAGACCCTGATCGAAAGTGAGTTCTTCGGTCATGAACGGGGCGCTTTCACGGGCGCGACTGAGCGCCGTGAAGGACGCTTTGAGTTGGCGAATAACGGCACGCTGCTGCTCGATGAAGTGAGTGAAATACCGAGCCCATTGCAGGCGAAGCTTTTGCGCGTTTTGCAAGAGCGCGAATTTGAGCGCGTGGGAGGCAGCCGAACGATCAAGGTCAACGTCCGCATCATCGCCACATCGAATCGTGATTTGCTTTCTTACGTCGCGAAAGGGGAGTTTCGCCAGGATCTTTATTACCGGCTTAATGTTTTTCCCGTGCACGTGCCGGCCTTGCGCGAACGGGTCGAAGACATCCCAATCCTCGCGGATCACTTTTTGCGGCGCTTTACGCGCAAGCATGGCGTGAAGGTTACCGGGTTTTCGGAGTCCGCGCGGGCCGCCTTACTGGCTTATCGGTGGCCGGGAAATGTACGCGAACTACAGAATACCGTCGAGCGTGCGGTCATTTTGTCAGAGTCGGGCCGTCCGTGCTCCGCGGCCGCCCTTGGGTTGCCGGGAGATATGTCGCCCACCGATGCACATTCCACGGCAACGTGGATGGAGAGCGACGCGACCGAAGCCATGGCCAAGGTTCCCGCTGAAACAACCACTGACGAAGCCGGGGGTGCTGCCAGCCCCGCGGTCACAGATGGTTCTGGCATGGTTTTGCGGCTCGAGGAACTGGAGAAGCAGGCGATCCGTGCGGCCTTGAGACAGACCGCAGGTAATCGTACCCATGCCGCAGCCGCGCTGGGCATTAGCATTCGCACCCTGCGCAACAAGCTTCAGGAGTACCGCGATGCGAACGATCCGGTCGACTTGGGCATGGAGTCAGCGGATGTCTGATTTCGCTGGAGTTTGATCGCTGCGACCAGCAGGGGCCAGCGGCTAACTTTGGAGAGTAGCACCGGCGATCCGGAGGCAGGTGGATTGGGACGGTGCCGTCCCAAATTCGGGGGTGCAGCTTAATCCCGGTAAAGCGCACACTAAATGCGTCGATAAGCACTCGTCTCCTGAAACTCCGCTGAAATCATGCCAGCTGCCACCCAAATTACCGAAGCGCTGATCCGAGAATATATCACCCGTGCCGTAACCGACGTCTTTAAAACGATGATCGGGCGCGAGCCGAAGTTTTCGACGACAGTGCCCAATCAGGGCGGCAAGTCGCATCCTGCTTCCAATCGCCCTCAAGTTGTCGGCACGGTCGGATTTATCGGCGAAGCCAATGGACTCGTTTACCTCCATCTCGATCTGGAGTTCGCCCGCAACTGCACCAAGCAACTGCTGGGCATGACGGAGGCCGAACTCGACGAGGCCGGTGATGAAGTGATCAACGACGCCATCGGCGAACTGACCAACATGACGGTTGGCGGCTTCAAAAATGGACTTTGTGACGCGGGCCATCCCTG
This sequence comes from uncultured Opitutus sp., assembly GCA_964450575.1. Taxonomy (GTDB): domain Bacteria; phylum Verrucomicrobiota; class Verrucomicrobiia; order Opitutales; family Opitutaceae; genus ER46. The sequence continues at coordinate 8,622 of CAYVDZ010000007.1, read as the reverse complement.
CAAGCTCACGATCCCCTCCATTTTGCGCGGCACGAATTTCTCCATCGAGCCGATTAGCTCGGCGATTCGCCACGTCTATCACTTCGACTGCGAAGGGCATCAGGTCATCGCTGACATCCTGATGAAGCAGGACGAATAATCGCCAAATTTTACTCTCACCATGCGCTATAAAGTTCTCACCGTGGACGACTCGAAGACCGTCCGCATTATCGTGAAGAAGGCGTTTAAGCCCTTTGATGTCGAAATCCTCGAGGCCGCCAACGGCGTGGAAGGTCTCGCCATCGCCGCCAAGGAGACGCCTGATTTAATTCTGCTCGACGTCACGATGCCTGTCATGGACGGGGTCGAGATGCTCACCAAGTTGAAATCTGACGCGGCTTTGAAAGCGATTCCGGTCATGATGCTCACCGCTGAAGGCGGTCGGGATCACGTGCTGAAGATCGCCAAGATCGGCGTTCGCGACTATCTGGTTAAGCCTTTCAAGGAAGAAGTGCTGATCGAAAAATGCAGCCGCGTCATCGACCTCAAACCGGTCAATGAAGGTCCGGCGAAGGCAAAGTCGATCTTTGATCCCGCAGACATTCTGATCGTCGAAGACAAGCCAGCCATCGTCCAGCAGATCCAGGATGGCCTCAAGCACACACCGTGGCGCATGCGGGGCGTGAGCACACAAGGGGAGGCGCTCGATGCCGTCACCAAAGCGCCACCGGATGTGATCATTGTGAGTCTCTCGCTGCCGGAAGAGGCGGCTTTCACTCTGTTCCGCCTTATCCGCACGAACGTGAAAACCAAGTACACCCCGGTGTTTGCGTTGGTGGTAAAAACCGAGACCACGCAACAGCAGCAGGCTCAGACGGTCGGTTTCAGCGCGATCATCACCAAGCCGATCGACATGGGCGAACTCGAGACGAAGATCGCGAAAGCGATGAATCTGGATACCTCTCAACGGTACTACGCCACCGAAGGCACGATCATGGTGATGCGCCTTCCCGAAGTTTGCTCGCCGGCGGTCATCGCGGAGGCCGTAACCTATCTTAAACCCAAATTCGCCGAAGCGGTGGATTCCGGTATCAACAAAATCGTCATCGACATCCATCAGATCAAGTCGCTGCACATGGGCATCATCAAGCTCCTGTTCCAGGCGATGCAGACCTGCCGCGACCTGGCGATGCACTTTGCCCTGGTCGGAAATCCGCAGATCATCTCGGAGTGTAAGGGCTTCGAGGATACTCGGGGGTGGACGTTTTATGACTCGTTGGACGAGGCAAAGAACAATCTCGGCAAGGGCCCGGCTGTTTCAACGCCACAGATGGCGACCGTCGAGTGATCACTTTGTCAGGGGTGTAAAAGGATGGAGTGGCGGGTGGTGCGCTTGTGGTCGCACCGCCCGCTTTTTTTGTGTACGGATTCGGCGAAGGCGGATGAACTGCCGTGGCGTTCGTTTTTCGGATTCGTCGCCCCGGGAATGGCGTCCTGTCATCGGGCGTGCTCACCGGGGAATCGCCGGCCAGCCGCAGGTCGTGAAATTTTCCACCTCCGCAAACCAACAGAGTAATCATCCCGTCGCGCCAATCCGCGCCACTCTCTCGTTGACGCGTGCCTCCGGAACTCTGAACTTTCATGCAACATTCTTTCCGTCGCCCCGTCCAACGATGGCGATCCTTCCGCATGAAACATCTTCGTCTCGCCCTCGTCGCTTTTGCATCCTCGTTTGGCTTCGCCTACGCTCAGGACGAGGAACGACAGGCACCTCCCGTCGAGATCCCTGACTTCAGCAACCTCGACGAATACATTTACGAGCCCAAGAGCACCGTCACCTTTGGTTTTCGTTATATTTCCGGGGCAAAGACCAGCTTTGCCGGGCAGGGCCGGATTCCAGCTCCGGAAGATCCGGGTTCCGCGACCGGCGTCAATCAGCTGCGGTCCTACCGTGATGGCGTGGTCCAGCCCGATGCGCGGGTTGTCGCGCGCGTGGACACGAGCGGAAATCCGATAATTGACCCCGATAGTGGTGGTGCGATCGCGGAGCCCATTGCTCCCGATGGTCGGACCAATTCCTGGGGCTTTCTCGACGCCAGCCAGGGTGTCGACGGCTATATCGCCTTTCACACGTACTCGGCGGAAATCGTTGATACCGGAACGCGGAACCAGAAGGCCAACTCGAGTGCCGGCATGGATATCGCCGTGCATCGTGACATGGGTAAGTTTTTCGGCGGGCGCATCGCTTGGGACCTGACTGCCGGCATGTCGATCAATGACCTTTCGGCGAACACGAATGATCGCGTCGGAGCGGCGCTCACGACCCTTACCGATTTGTACTCGCTGTTCGGTCAACGCCTGCCTGATGCGCCTTATTCCGCGCCGAGTTCCTCCATCGAGACTGCACTCGATGCGAGCGGTAATCCGATCCTGAATGATGATGGTTCCGTGCGCACGATCACGACCAACACGACCGTTCTTATCGGCAACGAGCCGGTGGACCGCACGATCACGACGCTCTTGAACGACAGCAGCGTCTTGAACCGCTGGTCGCTCAAGGGCGCCTATTATACGTTCCGGGCCGGTCCGACGTTATGGATTCCCATTACCACTCGCCTCCGTGCCAGCGTGAGTGCGGGTGCGGTTCTCGTCTATTCTGGTTCAAGCTACACCGTCACGCAGACCTTGGAACCTGACTTTGGTGCTGAGATTTCGGATACGAGCACCGTCTCCGATGCCAAACTTCTGCCGGGTTATTATGCCGATGCTTCGCTCCAGTTCGACCTGACTGAACGGGCGGGCTTCTACGCCGGCGCCGTCTTTCAATCCGCCGGCAGCTACACCCAAACGATCGATAACGAGACCGCGCAGTATTCGACCAAGGTCGATCTCGCGAACCAAAGCGGCGTGCGCGCTGGAATGTCGATTCGCTTCTAGGAAACAGGCTCTGCACCATCGACCCTGCCGAGCCTTTCTTCTTCTAAGGAATTCGGCCGGGCCTTTTCAGACCGGGCCAGATCAAGCTCGGCCCCCCGGGCGGTGTGGGACTTCAGGATGTTAGCGGCCGTGGCCGGGGCTCCAGGGCTGGCTTCGGACAGAGAATTTGACGTGGCCCGAACGATCTCCGTTCCGTTCTGTCACAACCTCACTTCGCGCCTTTAAGCGGTGAGTCGTTCTCCAACTCGGATAATACCTCCGTTGGATCACGTAGCTCTGTCCCGGGAAAAAAGGAGTTTATCCGCGTGATCACCTGCTGGATGATCCCGTCGGGACAACTTGCACCGCCGGTGATGAGGATGCGTTTGGGCGTGCTCCGGTCTGATTCCGCCCAGAGTGGGCGCGTTTCCGTTCGTTCTTTTCCTCCGCCGACATAGACGTAATGTTCAACCGTATCAGCGGACCGGATGCTGCCCTCTGACTGAATGAAGAACGCTTTCGCACCGAGCTTCTGCTCACACAGGCGAAAGAGCTGGTAGGTATTGGATGAGTTCTTCCCGCCGATCACAAGGGCTGCGTCCAGCGGTTCCGCCAAGGCCCGGCTCAACGCATCCTGGTTGACTTGGGTCGCGTAACAAAGGGTGTCACGTCGCCCACTGCCGCCGACTCGCTGGTCATCACCCAACACCTCCCGGTAAACATTTCTGAGATGCTCAATGATCGCGAGGGTCTCGTTCATCAAGAGCGTGGTTTGGTTCACCACCGCGATCCGCTGCAAATCACGGTTCGCGTCAAAGCCGGGCGTATGGCGGCCGGCGAACGACTCTTGGAAACGCGTTTGCCGGGTGTCCGGGTCACCCCCGATGATGTCGCCGAGCAGGCGCGCCTCTTCGAGGTTTCGCACGATTACAGCCGGGGCAAAACGCCGCGTGTTGGAGAAGGTCGCCTTCGTTTCTTCATGCTCATGTTTTCCATGAATCACGACCGTATAGCCTTCGCGACCGTAGGCGCGGGCCGCTTTCCAGACTTTTTCCACCAACATGCAGGTGGCGTCGTAATGGCAGACGGCGATGCCTTTGCGTACGAGTCGACGCTTGTCCTCATCGGTCGCCCCGAATGCGGGAATGATCACAATGTCGTCCGGCGTCAGCGTGTCCCAGAGGAGTGCGTCGGCCTCGCCCGCCGGCGCGGCGACCCGTCCTCCGACGGTGTAGGGCGCGCCTTTATCGGTTTGAAGGTATCGCAGCCCGCGTCGTAACAGGTCTTCGTTCACGAACGGATTGTGGATCAGTTCCGAGAGCATGAACACTCGACGTCCCGGATTTTCCGCGAGGGTTTCATAGGCTCGCTCGATGGCATTTTTGACCCCGAGGCAGAATCCAAAATGGCTCGGAATCACATAGCTCACCGCGCCGAAATTGAGCGTGACCGGGGCTGCCGCCGTCCGCTCGTGCTGGCGCGCGAGGGCTTTGATCGCGGTACACAAGCGAGACTGATACAAGGCTCCTGCCGCCAGGTCTTGAGCATAGATCGCCGTGTTGCGTTCCTGAGCCGGACGGAACTTGTAGATGAAGTCGTTCTCGCCGAGGTGGAGATATGGGATCTCGACGAGGTAGGGTTCGAGTTGCTTGATCAAACCCGCCAGCGAGGGCGCGAGCGCCGCGGGTTCTGCCTCCAGCGAATCGAGCGACCGAAAAACGATTTCGCCATCCGCGGGCGCGCCGTTCACCTGAACGAAGAACACCCGATAAGACCGCCCGCCGGCCTCCGTCCCAAAGTACTCGGCCGGTTGAGTGTGGGTTGAGAAGGACGCGTTAACTCGCGCTTCGGCCATCGCGAGATCACTGCCGGTGAAAGCCAGTCCCAGCTTGGAGCCGAGCCTTCGCACCGCGAGTTGGTTGCTCGCATCAAAAGCGAGAATGGCAAAGAGCTCGGGAAGGGCAGCAACCGCTGAAGACATTACTCACCACCGTGGCGCAATTCCTGGCCCCGGCAAGAGTGCGAAAGTCGCGATTTCCAAGGCCAACGCATCGGCTCGTTTCCTGGCAAAATTCGACCGAGGCGCAGGGCTAGGGCGTCTCCGGTTCGTCCTCGTCCCGGAAGGGATCGCCGGCGAACTCGGTGCCAAAAAAGTCCCCGTCCTCCAACACCACCATCACCCCTTTGACCACCAGGCTGCGATCGAGCGGAGTCAGCCCGGCGTAATCCATGGTGATCACTTCCTCAATCCCGGCTCGCGCCTGAGCGCGGTCGGTCGTACCGGCGAGGAAGTCATCCGCGCGATTCGCAATCTCGTCAATGATCGGACGGAGGTCTGCGGCCATGGGCAAAAATGTTCAATATGGCCGATCGTTTTGCAATCTCCCACCGCGTTTTGTCAGGACATCCGTGAGCGCGTTCATCCGGGTCGGGACGCCATCATGATCCTGCACGCGCGCCGAGTCGTTGGGGAGAAGCGTCACTCATTACGTGACATTTCCCATCGGCGTTTTGCGTTGAAGCGAGCCCTGGAGTCGAAAACCGCGAGAGGTTTATCCGGCGAGTCGAGGATCAAAGGCGAAACGTTCAGCTTTTCCGATCTTTACGTGGGCAAAGCCGGCGTGGATTGGATTTAAGAGGTAATTGAATTCGCCAGGTACGACAGCACTCGGGACGCGGAGCGCGGCCGAGCGCTTCTCCCGCACCCAAGCGGCGCCAAACTCCTGGGTCATGGGGCCGTGGGGATACTGGCGCCAGCTCTCTGGAAAGCGCGCGGGTAACCCAACCAACTCCGCGGGGATCACCACGGGGATACAGACCCACTCGATCGCGGCGAGCATACCCGTTTCATCCGCATGAACCAAAACCTCGAGCGCGGCGAGGGAGCGGGATTCGGCGCAATAGATCAAACGCACGCCCGGGCTGTTCCACCGGCCGCCCCGCCGAGCCGCACCTTCTCCCGTGAAAGCCCACGGTTCACGATGTCGTGCACACAAGCGCCACGCGAGAATCTCACTCACGAGAAAACGCCGTCCTCGATGCGCCCGATGATATTCTCCACTTCCCGTGCGCCCGGCTCCGTCTGGGCATATTCCAAGGGCGTCTTGCGCCCGAGCGCCAAGATCCGCGCATTAAACCAGCGCCGGGTGTTTTCATCGGTACCGAAAACCTGTTTCGCGCGGCTGAACAGCCGCATCAGGCGAATCGCCCGTTCGCCTTCCGAGACCTTCAAGCGCGACTTGCTGGCAACTCGCCGGGCATACGTCCTCGCCGGAATGTGAATCAGCCGCGCGAGTTCTTCGTTCGTGAAACCCGCTTGCTTGCCAAACTCGACCACTTCCCCGACCGGCAGGCCTTCCTCGACCCGTTGCGCCATCGCGGTGTTGTCCTGAATATCAGGGTACGAAGTCCCTGCGGCCTTATGCGTCTTCATGCCCATACTGTACTGCCCCCCTCCCGCTTCGCAAGCTCTATTGCCAAATGGCAGGCATTAAAATGCCATTTGGCAGCGGGGATTTTTCTTGGTTCAGCCCTGCACGACCTCGTGGAGGCGCGACACCTCTTTGCCTCCGCCCATGGCGAAGTCCGGTTTGCCCCCGCCTTTGCCACCGAGCTTTTGCGACAGTTCGTTCACGATCTTGCCCGCTTGGTGTCCGGCCTTGATCGCGGCCGGAGAGCAGAACGCGACCAAACTAGCGCGATCTCCGAAGGCGGCGCCTAACTGCACCACGCCTTCGCCGAGCCGGCTGAGAACTTGTGAGCCGATCGAGCGGAGCAATTCGGGCGCGTCGACCGACACGACTGCGGCGACGAACTTGAGTCCGTCGCGGGTGACGGCCTTGGCGGCGAGTTCCTCGGCTAATCCCGCCGCGGCTTTCTGTTCGAACGCCTTCAGCTTCTTCTCGAGCTCCTTCTGATGAGCGAGCAGAGCATCGAGCTTCTGCGCGACATCGTGGGAACCCGAATGGAGGCGCGCGTTGACAGCCGCGAGGGCGGCTTCGCGTTCGGCGACGAAATCGAATGCGGCTTGGCCGGCGACGGCCTCGATGCGGCGCGTGCCGGCGGCGATGGCCATTTCGGCCACGATCTTGATCAATCCGATTTCACCGGTCGTGGCGACGTGCGTGCCGCCGCAAAGTTCGCGGCTGTAGCCGCCGATATCGACGACGCGGACGATCTTGCCGTATTTGTCACCGAAGAAGGCGAGGGTGCCTTCGGGTTTACGGTCGAATTCGGTTTCGTACGACTCGACGCGCGCGTTGT
>CAYVDZ010000007.1:0-1454 GCA_964450575.1 uncultured Opitutus sp. | reverse complement strand
CCCGCTCGTTGACGAGGCGTTCGATCTCGCGGATCTGGTCGGCCGTCATCGCCTCGAAGTGGGAAAAGTCGAACCGCATACGGTCGGGCGTCTTCGACGTACCGGCTTGGCGGACGTGGGTGCCAAGCGTCTTGCGCAGGGCCCAGTGAATCAAATGGGCGGCCGAGTGATGCCGTGAAATAGCGCGTCGGCGACCGAGATCAATCGTGAGCTGCGCGGCGGCGTCTTTTAGTTCGAGGGCAGCGCCGGTCAGATTGAGGGCGGGATCGATCTTGTGGAGATGCCGGCCGGCTTTGTCTTTTACCGTGTCGACGATCGCGATTGTCTGACCGGCGACGACCGCGGTGCCGCAGTCGCCGGCCTGACCGCCCATCTCGGCGTAGAACGGAGTGCGGTCGAAGACCAGGAAGACGTCCTTTTCGCTGCGGACGACATCGGTGACCATGGCGGGCACCGGTTTTTCGGTGTCGATAACGTATCCAGTGAAGAGGGACGCTTCGTAAATGGCCGAGGCTTCACCCTCCTTGGCGGCGATGATGATTTCCTTTTTATGGGAAGCGCGGCCGAGGGCACGTTGCTTTTCCATTTCGGTTTCGAAACCCGCGGCGTCCACCGTGAGCCCTCGCCCGGTGGCGAGGAGCTGGGTCATGTCGAGCGGGAAGCCGTAGGTGTCGTAGAGACGAAATGCCCATTCACCGGAGATTACAGATGAGGGCCTTCGTTCTGAATCCCATTTGAAGTCTGCGCCGTCAGGAGCTTTCGCGTCCTCCCCAAAGGATTTGAGCGTTGATACTGCTTCGTCGAAAAAGCCAAGTCCGCGATCGATCGTACGGCCGAAGCTTTCTTCTTCCCCGCGGATCACGCGCTGAATCATTCCCTGCTGTTGCTGCAACTCGGGAAACACCGCCCCGAGCGACTCGACGACGGGTGGCACGAGTTGTTCGAAGAAACCGGTCTGCAGGCCGAGCTTCTTCCCGTAGAGAATTCCGCGACGCAGAATGCGGCGGATGACGTAGTTGCGGCCTTCGTTTCCTGGCAGAATGCCATCGGCGATCGCGCATGAGACGCAGCGGGCGTGATCCGCGAGCACGCGGAAAGCGACATCGATGTTCTCCTGTTCGGTCAGTCCTTCGCGCTTGGTCGGGACGGTTGCCGCGTACGTTTTGCCGGAGAGCTCGGTGACTTTCGCGAACAGCGGTGCGAACACATCAGCGGCGTAATTCGATGGGTCTTTGGTGAAGTCCGTGAATCCGTTCGTCATCGCGTGAATGCCGGCCACGCGTTCGAAACCCATGCCGGTGTCAACGTGCTTGGCTGCGAGCGGCGAGAACGTGCCGTCGGCGTTGGCGTTGAACTGGATGAAAACGTGATTCCAGATCTCGATGCAACGCGGGCTGCTCGAGTTCACGAGCGCGCGGCCCGCGGCTTCCTCATCGCTGGGCAGCAGGTTGAAA
>CAYVDZ010000006.1:12494-22718 GCA_964450575.1 uncultured Opitutus sp. | reverse complement strand
ATCGCGATGACCGCCGGAGCACCCGACTCGCGACGTTGGACCGGAGCGGGGGGCGGTGTCGAGGTTGCGGGCGTTTGGGAAGCGGACGATTTCCTGGCCGCGGTGGCCTGCCAGCCTGGAATAATCAGCTCTGTGCCTGCGAGGATTTTCGCCGGATCCGAGATCTGATTCGCGACGGCGATGTCGCCCGCCTTGACCCCATAATTGCGCGCAATCACGCCGAGGGACTCACCCGATTTCACAACGTGCTTCATAGTCGCTTTTCCAGCCGACTTCGGAGCGGCGGTCACCGCGGCTTTCGGGGCGCCTTCCACTTTGCCATTGACCGCTACACCGGGCGCGACCGTTCCGGCTGGGATCAACAACTTCTGACCCGGCTTGAGGCTGCTTTTCGCGTTCATGTTGTTGGCCGCGGTGAGTTGAGCGACGGTCGTGTCATGCTTGCGCGCGATGGCCCAGAGGCTGTCGCCAGCCTTCACGACATAGGTCGAGACGGGGATAACACCGGACACCGCTTCGGTGACCAGCGTGCCGGCGACGGGCGTGCCAGGACGCGTGGGGGTGAAACGCACATCCGGAGCGGCCGTGGCGGGAGCATCGGGATTGAACGTCACCATGGACGTTCCGCCCGACGACGTGCCGCCGGAGGTGTAATAGGGCGAGTCGGAAACAGCCGCTGACGCTGCGGAAATCGGCGACTCGGCGGTGTCGGCCGGGCGGGGCAGACGCTTGGTCGTCGAGCTGCAGCCCGGATTGGCAAATATCAGGATCAGAGCGAATACGTGGATGCCGGCAACAATGCCGAAAATCTTCAGGATTTTCATAGGAGGAGTGATGGACGGGTTGTGAAGTGAGGCGCGGGCGAACGCTACCCCAAACTGGATGCGGGTGTACCGAGATTTCGCACCAACGATTCGAATTGGTTCCCCCGGTCTTCGTAGCTGCGGAACATGTCGAAACTTGCGAATCCCGGACTCAGTAAAACGTGATCGCCAGGTTGCGCGAGTTCCGCGGCGCGGCGCACTGCTTCCGCGAGCGTCGCGCACCGGCTATGGGCGAGCCGAAACGTGGAGGCATGAAACGCCAGGTCCGCGCCGGTCTCGCCGATGAGAACCGCGTGCTTCAACCGCCCCGCGATCCGATGCACGAAGCCCGCGATGTCGCCCCCCTTCGATCGTCCGCCCGCAATCAAAACGACGGGCGCGTCGAACCCTGCCAGCGCCGCCTCCACCGCCTGGAAGTTGGTCGCCTTGGAGTCGTTCCAAAACGTGACACCGTCGATTTCGGCCACGCTGGCCAGGCGATGCCTGGCCACCCGAAAACTCGCGGCCGCGGAAAAAAGTGTAGCTGGCTCGAACCCGTTCGCCTGCCACCAGGCGGCGGCCAGGAGAAAATTTTCCCGCTGTGGGTAGTTTTTGAATACGGTCGCGGCGAGTCGCGGATCCGCCGGTTGCTCCTCCGTGGCCACGCCGACCATCCCGGTCAGAGGCCGATCAAATTTTCGCGCGAACCGTTGCACCGATGAACCCAGAAATGCTGCCCCGGGCGCCGTCTGCACCACCAGCCGCCACTTCGCTCCGAAGTAACGCTCGAGTGTGAGATGACGCTCGAGATGGTCCTCGCCGAAGTTGGTCCAGAGCGTCGCCTCGGCCCGGAAATGACGGAAGGACTCCGCTTGAAACGAGCTCACTTCACAAATTGCAAACGCCTCGGCGGCACCGCCGTCTTGTTCAGCCACAAGGTGGGAAAGCGGATAGCCAATATTTCCTGTCGCGGTGGCACCGCAGCCATGGCGGCGGAGCGCATGCGTGAGGAATTCCGTGAGGGTCGTTTTTCCGTTGGTGCCGGTGATCGCAACCACGCGGCCGCGCCAGAACAGGGACGCAAAATCCATTTCGCCCCAACACTCGGCGCCAGCCGCGGCGGCCGCCGCGAGCCACGGGTGCTCGGGAGCAAAACCAGGTGAGTAGATTACAAGGGCGTGCCGATGCGCAGCAGTCGGGGTAAAGTCCTCGCCCTCGCCCTTGCGTTGATCATATCGCACTGCCTCGACCCCGAGTGCCGCGAGCAGTTGCCGCACGCCCTGCCCACTCACGCCGCCGCCCATGATCGCGACGGGTTTCGCGAGCAACGGCCGGAGAGAGTCGGGCAGGATCAAGGACATGTGAGGTGCTCGCGACTCAGCCTTGGGACGAGGACCGCGCAGCCGTGCGGCCGCGGGCCCGGCTTGCTTCCCAGATGCTAAGGAAGGCACGATTTCCCATCACGAGGCCCGGAGCGATGAGGGCGTTGGAATTGATGGCACGGGCACGGATCAGTTCGCTCTCCACGGGGCGGAGTGGACGCAACGGAGCATGTTCGGTAGGTTTTTTAACCTGTTTCATCGTCATCGGAGTTTAAGCGTGGCAAGGCTCGCGAGCGCGCAGCCTAAGGAAAGAATCCAAAAGCGGAGGACGACCTTGGTTTCAGGCCAGCCCTTCTTCTGAAAATGATGGTGAATCGGCGCCATCAGGAACACCCGCCGTCCTTCCCCAAACCGGCGTTTGGTATACTTGAAATAGCCCACCTGCATCACCACCGAAAGCAGCTCCATGACAAACACGCCGCCGGCAATCACCAGCGTGAGCGGCTGATGGATCATAAAAGCCATCACGCCAAGCAGACCGCCGAGCGCCAGCGATCCGGTGTCTCCCATGAAGACTTCGGCGGGGTGCGAGTTGAACCAGAGAAACGCCATGCAGCCACCGATCAGAGCACCACAGATGACACTCAGTTCCCCTACTTTCGGGACATGACTCATCAGCAAATAATCCGAGTAAATGACATTACCCGCGAGGTAGGCCATGATGCCCATCACGAGCGCGACCGTGATCGTGCATCCCGCGGCGAGACCATCGAGTCCGTCGGTCAGATTGATCGCGTTACTAAAGCCGACGATCCAAAGATAAATCAACACCAGCAGCATCCACCACGGCAGGTGTTTGATCACCGCCTGCTTCACGAACGGCACCCAAAACTCGCGAATCTCCGTGGCGCTGTCCGGATGCAGCAGCAACACCGCGAGCGCGCCGAAGGTCGCGAGCGATTGCCAGATAAGTTTCTCGGTGGACGAGATCCCGTTGCGGTTCTTGTGCACGACCTTGAGGTAATCATCCCGAAAGCCGGGCACGGTCAGTGCCGCATACACAAACAAGCTCGTAAACACCCACACGTTCGGCGCGGCCCAGAGCAGGGACCCAATAAAGACAGAAATGAAGATGATCAAACCGCCCATCGTGGGCGTGTTCCTCTTGTCGAAGTAACTCGCTCCAAGTGCACCCGTGCGGTCGTCAATATAGCCGTGGCCGAATTTCAGCTGCTTGAATTTCCGGATCATCATCGGTCCGATGACGAAGCCAATAATCAACGCGGTCAGGGCGCCCAGCGCGGTCCGGAGCGTAATATAGCGCAGCAGCCGCAGGGGGCCGAAGTGCTCGGAATAATCTGCGAGATAACTCAGCACGAGAATGGAAGCAAGGTCTGCACCTCGAGGATTTTTTCCAGCCGATAGCGGCGGCTGCCTTTCACAAAAACGGCCCCATGCCATTCGGCGACCGCTGCGGCCACCGGCTCGAGGGACGACATAATTTGGAATTGCTCGGTGACATTTCCCTGCTCGAGCACACCCGCGCACACCGCGTGGGCATGCGTCCCAATCACGAACAAATAGTCATTCGGCCGCAGCGTCAGCAGGCGTCCCAGCGCATGATGATACGCCGCCGCTTCGAGGCCGAGTTCCTCCATGCCCCCAATCACATAGAGCCGCGGCTCAGCCGCCGGAGCGATGGAGTCGAACACGGACAGCGCGTCCGCCATCGACGCCGGGTTGGCGTTGTAACAATCGAGATAAAGCAGGCGCCCGTTTTCCCGCCGAATTTCGCCGCGCAGTTTCGCCGCCTGCCAGCCCGCGAGGCGCGATTGTACGACCTCGACCGCCACGCCCAGCCACAACGCCGCACAGATCGCGAGCGCGGCGTTTTGCGCCTGGCCGTCCGACACGCGGCGCATCGTAAACGTCAGCGGTGCACCCAGGCCATAGGCAAGAGCGAGAGCCGTTTGCCCGGACCGATGCGACACCGCAAAGTAGATGGTGTTGTGGAGCGGCTCGGCGGGCCGCACCACTTCGGCGCGTTCGACCACCATGGTCCGCACGCCCAACGCCCGAAATGGCGCGTGCTCCGCCGTATCGCGGGCAAAGATTGCCACGCCCGCCGTCTTTGTGGCCGCAGGTAGAATCGACTTCTCGCGCGCGACCCCTTCGATGCCACCGAGCTCCTCCGTGTGCGCCGCGCCGATGAGCGTGATCAGCACCACGTCGGGCTGGATCATGTCGGCGAGCGGCTGCATTTCCCCCGGCCCACTGATCCCCGCCTCAATTACCGCGAAATTATGGCGCTCCAAATCCAAACGCGTGAGCGTGAGCGGCACACCGAGGTGGTTGTTGAGATTACCCTCGGTGGCGAGCACGCCGCTTCCGCCACCGAGGAGGATCGCCAGCAAGTCCTTCGTCGAAGTCTTGCCGGCACTTCCAGAAATTCCCACGACCTTGCCGCGAAACGCGCGGCGATGTTCGCGCGCAATCGTCTGAAACGCGACCAAAGGATCGCGGACGACAAGTTGCGGCATATCCACGTCCGGGTTCGCCTCCGCCACCAGCGCGGCCGCCGCTCCGGCTTCGCGAGCCTCCGCGAGAAACGCATGACCGTCGCGTTTCTCCGTTCGGATCGCCACGAACACATCGCCAGCGCGCAGCGTTCGCGTATCGATCTGAAACCCCGTCAACGGCGAGCCCGGCCGCGCGGTCCATTGACCGCCGGTCCACGCTGCGAGTTGGTCAGGGAGAAACGTGGGCATGCTAGCCGACGGGTTCCGCGCCGGGTTTCAGAGACTTGATGGCCAGCAACTCACGTACGACCTGACGGTCGTCGAAGGGGAACACCGTATCGGCGAACTCCTGATAACTCTCGTGCCCCTTGCCTGCGATCAGCAGGCAATCGCCCGGCTTGGCGATGTCGAGCGCAAGGCTGATCGCACGGCGGCGATCATCAATCCAGGTAATCTTTTCCGGCGCCGTCACTCCCGTGTGCATATCATCAAAGATCTGCGCCATGGCTTCCGTGCGCGGATTATCCGCCGTGGCGAAAGCAAAGTCCGCGACTTCCTGCACGGCGCGCGTCATGAGGGGCCGCTTCGAGCGGTCACGATTACCCCCGCAGCCAAAGACCACCAACACCCGGCCGGGCGTGATGGTCCGGAGCATGCCCAAGGCATTACGCAAGGCATCATCAGTGTGCGCATAATCCACCAGGACGTTGAACGGCTGGCCTTCCTCGATCCGCTCCATGCGGCCAGGCACGCCTTTGAATCCGCGCAGACGCGAAAGGATGACCGAAGGATCGCGCCCGAGGCCCCAGGCCGTCGCGATCGCACCGAGAAGATTACTGACGTTATAAAGACCAATTAGCGGTGAATCGATCTCCATGCTGCCACCGGGCCACACGAGGCGGAAGGTGGTGCTCTTGAACTTGAGGGAGACGTTCTCCGCCCGCACCTGAGCATCCGGAGTCTCGCCGAACGTCACGACTTTTGTATCCGGAACCTCAGCACGGAGGCGGGCGACGAGTCTTTCGCCGTACGGATCATCGAGGTTGATGACCGACACTTTCGGCACGCTGCCGGTCTCGCCCGTGAACAGTCGCGACTTCACGGCAAAATAACTTTCGAGGTCACCGTGATAATCGAGGTGATCGCGCGTCAAGTTCGTGAAGACAGCGACCCTGAGCTGCAGCCCGCGAACGCGCTGCTGGTCAATCCCGTGCGAGCTGATCTCCATCACCGCCTGGCGACAGCCGGCGTCGCGCATTTGCGCCATCATCCCGTAAAGATCGAGGGCCTCGGGCGTGGTCCGAAACGAAGGCACGGTGCGCGCGCCGAGATCGTAACTGATCGTGCCCAGCAAGCCCACGCGCTGGTCGCCGTTGAGCAGATGCTTCAACAGATGGGTGAGGGTCGTTTTGCCGTTCGTGCCAGTGACACCCACCACCGTCATCTCCCGATCGGGAAACTTGTAATAGCGCTGCGCGACGCGAGCCAGCGTCGCGCGCGCATCGGCGACTTGGATAAAGGTGACCCGCGCCGGCGGCAGGGCGGGCATCGTCTGGGTGACCACGGCCACCGCGCCGCGGCTCACCGCTTCATCAATGAAGCTGGCGCCATCGGTTCGCAGACCCGGCAGCGCAAAAAACAGGCTGCCCGGCACCACGCGACGGCTGTCGATCGAGAGTCCCGAGATCGGCCGGTCGAGAATGCCTTTGACCGCGAGAATCTCGCCGTCGTTGAAATAGTCGGAGAGTTTCGGAGCCATTTTGAAGACGCGGTTGAGGGCGAGCGATTCACGCCGCGTCCGCCGGGCGGGCGCAGGCTGGAACGCGTGGATCAGCGGATAATTGGAGGTCAGGTAACCGATCACAGCCGGCCTCCTTTGTGAGTGGCGAAGAAGCCGGGCGGCACGGGCGCAGAATGATGAGATTTGATGTCGAGAATAGGAATGAGGCGTTCGCCAACGCGCTTGAACGAAGGCGCCGCGACCAGGCGCCCGTAGGCCACGCCACTTGGGGTCGACATTTTAGCTTCGTCCACAATGACTGAGATCGCAACTTGCGGATTCCCGGCGGGAAAGAATCCGACAAATGACGCCACGTGCGCCTTGCGCGAGTAAACGAGGCGCGTGCTGCCGTCCGCGCGGAGTTCCTCGATCAGCTTCTGTGTGGTGCCGGTCTTGCCCGCGACGTCGAAGCCGGCGATCGCCGCTTCCTTCGCCGTGCCGTCTTCGGTGGTCACCCCCATCAACATCGCGGCCACCTGCCGCGCCGATTCTTTCGAAATCACCTGGTTTAACTCCGACGCACCATACCGGTAAACGATCGCACCCGAGGCGTTCGTGATCGACTTGATCACCTGCGGCCGGAGCAACACGCCATCGTTCGCGATCACCGTCATCGCTTGATGCATCTGCAACACGGTGGAAGCGATCGAATGCCCCATCGTGATTCGAGTAATGTCGATTGGTACCCACTTCTTATAGTGCGCGAACAAGCCAGGCACTTCGCCGCCCACTGGAAACCCGAGGGTGCGACCAAAACCGAATTTCCGCGTATAATCGTAGAGCCGGGCTTCACCGAGCAGGAGCCCGAGTTGCGCGGCGCCTTTGTTACTGGAATGGCTGATGATCTCGGACACGGTCAACTCGCCCATCCGGTGATCTTCCGACGGCAGCGAGACCATGCGGCCCCGGTCCCGATTCAGGGCCATCTCCAGATCGCAGTCGAAGACGTGCAACGGCGTGACGAGGCGCTCCTCGAGCGCCGCGGCCGCCGCGACAATCTTAAACACCGAACCGGGTTCGTACACATCGGCAACGGCGACATTCTTCATCCGCGCCTGCTCGTCCTTCGGCACCTTGTTATACTCGTTGAGATTGAACGAGGGATAGTTCCCCATCCCGAGGATGAAGCCGGTGCGCGGATCGCTGACGATGATGGTCGCCTTGAGCGGCCGGAATTTCTCCGCGATGGCGGCGAGTTCCTGCTCGACGATGTCCTGCACGATCAAATCGAGCGAGAGCGTGACATTATAGCCATCGACGCGCGGCACTTCGCGGGAACGAAACTGGGCGAGTTCGCGGTTACGGCCATCGCGCTCCCCCACCCGCCAGCCATTTTGTCCACGCAAATAGAAGTCGGCATACGCCTCAATACCCGCACCGGGATCACCGGCCCGATTTACGTATCCGATAATATGTGACGCGAGCTGGTTGCTGGGATACGCGCGGCGATAGCCGACTTCACGGTAAACGCCGCGGATCCCGAGTTTCTCAATTTCGCGGTAAAGCTCATCCGGAACATCTTCACGCAACTTCGCCCACTGAATGGGACGCCGCCCGGTGGCGTCCGCGGCGCCGTCATGCTGCTCCTCTTCGGAGACAGACTCCGCTGGTGACTCGGTGGCCGCGATGGGGCCACCACTGGAAACGGCGAACACGAGCGGAGCCGCCGGCGTGGCCGGAACCGGTGTCCAAAATTTCGTGGTCATGATCCGCCGCAATTCCAGTTCCGGCAAGTTGATCAACCGCGCCAATTCCGACCACTTCGGCTCGTCCTGGGGCCGGAGAAAACTCGGATCCACCACAATGTCGCTCGTCGCGCGACTGGTGGCGAGAATGGCCCCCCGCGCATCAAAAATATCACCCCGTCGCGCGGTCTCCGTAATCAGCTGATGACGGACCTTCGTGATGGTTCCCAGGAGTTCGTCGCGATTGACGACATGCAACCAGACGAGGCGCACGGCCAGCCCGCCCAGGCACGCAAGCAGTACGGTGCCGAGGAGGACGATGCGGTAACTCGAGGCGAACCCCTTGGACATGGCATCAATGCTGCGCGAGATTGAACCGGATCGACGAAGGCCCGTCGGTGAAAACGCCGGCGTTGGCGCGCTCGACCATGCGACGCACCGGATCCTCGGTGACGTTATATAATGGCACGTCGTTCATCGGCACCAAGCCAAGCTGCATCCGCGTGTTCAGGCCGCGGAGCAGTTCCGGATGCTGTTCACCCTCGATCGCGGCGGTCTTCTCGCTGATCAGCCGACGCATTTCCGTGAGCTCGGCGGTGAGCTGACGATTGAGGTTGGCCGTAGTTGAAATCTGGTGACGCATCAGGACCGTGCCGAGTCCGACGGTGCCGCCGAAGCAGATGGTGACCAGGAGGCACACGACGATCTGGTTCACGAAGGCTTGGGAATTTTTTTCCATGGCGAAAGGAAACGGGGGGGGTGGTAGGGGTGACGACGCTGATCGGCTCAGAGCTTGCGCAGGGCGCGAAGTCGGGCCGAACGGCTGCGAGGGTTGACGGAGAGTTCAGCCTCGTCCGGTGTCACCGGCTTGCGGGTGAGCGGTTCGGCCAACTTGATGCGGTAATCCTGAGGCAGGCTGTCGCGCGCGCTTTCAGGCTGACCACACATGCGACGGAAAAACTGTTTCACCGGGCGATCTTCCAGCGAATGGAAGCTGATGACGCACAGCACGCCGCCGGGCACAGTGGCGGTGGGCGACGCGAGCTTGGCAAAGGCCGCGGGTAGCGCGCGATCGATCGCGCCGAGTTCATCGTTCACCGCGATGCGGATGCCTTGAAACGCCCGCGTCGCGGGATGAATGCGCGACAGGCGGCGATCACGTGGCGGAATCGCATTGGCAATCACCTCGGCGAGCGAAGCCGTGCGAGCCAGTGCGCCCGTGCCGCGGGCAGCCAGGATTGCGCGGACCACCCGGCGCCAGTTCTCCTCTTCGCCGAAGTTCCGGATCGCGTGCACCAGCATCGCTTCCGCGGCGGTCTCAAGCCATTGACTGGCGGGCTGGCCCACTCGCGGATCCATCCGCATGTCGGCAGGGGCGTCGTTTCGGAAGGAGAAGCCGCGCTCAGTCTCATCAAGTTGAAACGATGACACGCCGAGATCGAAAAGAATGCCGTCAAAGCCGTCCGCGGGAAGTTCGATGAGGCGGCCAAAATCCAAGTCCACCAAGTCGAACTGCCCTGGAAAGGCCTCCCGCAGCGGCGCTGCCCGTTCCGTGGCCGCAGGATCGCGATCCAACGCGATGACGTTGACCAGAGGTGCGGCCTCGAGCAGGGCACGCGTGTGCCCGCCGCCGCCGAACGTGCAGTCGAGAAAGCGACCACCCGGAAGCGGTGCGAGAAACTCCATGACCTCGCGCAGCAATACGGGTTGGTGGCCGTTGGTCATGACGCCAGAGGGAAACTCATCGAGTGCGATCGCCATCGGTGACAGTTTCGGAGTTGCGGCCCTTCGCCGGTTTCACGGCGACCGTTTTCAGTTGAAGCGGCTTCACTTGACGCGGTTGGGCGCTTTCGACCACTTGTCGCGGGAGAAGTCCGTCGCGGACCCGGGAATGCACCACGGTCGCCGGAAAGGCAGCGATGCGCTCGTCGGCATCAATCCAAGCCGGATAGGTGCGTCGTCCGGCGGCGGAAGCGCTGGAAGGCGTCCTCTTCGAGACCGCCGGCGAAGCCTGAGCCGAAGCCCAGGGCTGGAAATCCGCGGCGCCGCGTGAGAGAGGTGGCAGCGATTGCCACAGCGGATTTTGCCCATGTCTCTCGCGACCGCCTTTTCTCC